>CALFHQ010000350.1 GCA_937876385.1 uncultured Pseudomonadota bacterium | reverse complement strand
TACATTCCGTCCTCCTCCTCCAGGCTTGGCCTGGCGCACGGGCCATCGCAATCTGCTCCGCTCCCTTGCCCTCCTGCACCTCGCTGACCAGGTCCGTGTAAAAGGCGTTGATCGCGGCCAGATACTCGTGGCGCTCGGTCAGGTGCTCCAGGAGTGAGGCCGGGGCCGGGAAACGCCTCAGGCATGAGGAAGAACGCGGGACTCTGGGCGCCGTCCATAGTCTCGTCGGAGTCCTTGGGGCTCCGGATTAGGTATTGCGCGTCGTTCCTGCCCGGGCACCCATGCCACCCCTCCGCGCGGAGGTCGGTGACGTTGGGCCCCGCTGAAAGAAGCAGAGATGAAACGTACTATCCGCTGTGGTACGGTTGCAGCTCTGGGCCATGATGATCTTCTTCGTTACAGGCAAGCTGGGAAGACTTGACAACAAGGCCCTCGGTATTTGGTTCTCCGGGAAATAAGACGCAATTGCATCGCCATTGCTGGAGTCGCTGAACATGGGTGAAGATTCGAACGTCAGCACATCCACGGACTGTCAGGCGGTAGGCGAGCAAGAGGCAAGTTCGCGTAAGAAGATAAGCCCGCTATCCTTCGAAGCTCAGCAATGGTTGTGGGACCTGACTGAAGATCTGACCGACTTGTTTGTCGTCCCCACCGGACCTTCCACTCAAGGTTCTGCGATCGGCCGACGCGCCCGGCAGACAGCCGCACTTCAGTTCTTCTGGCTGGTTCCAGAAAACTCACCCTTCGATTCCTTTCGGAAACGACTGTTGGCCCTGCTGGATCAGCCCCACTTGAGGCTTGTGGAGGAGCTGGACCTCGTCGATCCTGTCGACGCCGATGAGGTGGATGATGACGCCGCAGATGTCATCGACCTGTGGAAGCGCGGCCTCTCAGAGTCTGTTCCTGGCAGACAAGCTCGATCCACCCATAACACTCCCGAGCACAGAGCGATTCTCGGATTTGTGGAGCGCCTTCTGGCTGCCGCTCGGGACCTCGACGCGGATCTGGAACGGCTGAGGGACATACGGCCTTCCTCGGACGCACAAGCGGTCGAGCAGCAATCGGCGCTTGATATTGCACTGAACGGAGTTCGCACTCGAATACGGCAGATCCGCGTCCTGCGCAGTCTGCCCCTGTTCGACGGATTGCAGCAGGCCCATTGGTCGTTTGCTCCCACTGGTGTCTTTCTTGGCGACCCACTCTACCGCCGTCTCTTTGACCTCATGCTGAGCTTCCAGCGGATGCCTTTGGCCCCTGTCGAGGCAGATCGATTCCTCCTGGCGTTGGTCACTTGCGAGCGGTGGCGGCTATTCGAGATGTGGTGCCTGTTCAGGCTACGCGATGCGTTCGGATTTCCAAGGCGTGGTGAATCAATGGAGTCGTGGTTTGATGATGGGTTCGCGCTTCGATGTACCTTGGAGAACCAGCAAAAGGCCCTCGTCTTCCGCCATCCCGACGGAACAGTTTTACGCTATCAGCAGCGATGCCCGATCGGGGGAGATGATGAGGGCTACTCTTCGCTCTCCATGACTCTCGTACCTGATTTCGTTGTCGAGATTGGCGGGAAGTTGGCGGTCCTGGATGCGAAGAACTTCAGGGTGAATGAGTTGGGGCATCGGGGGGCAGGAGGTCACGAGACAAATGGAGGGCAGCGGCCTCTTCTGCCGTGGCATCAGGCCCACACGTATCGGGACAGCATCACGGGTCCGGGGGGGCATCGCCCGGACGCTGTTTTCCTGCTCGTTCCCGACCGGGATGATACCGTTGACACCAATGTTGAGAGGCTTTTCGACCGGCGCGTTTTGCGTGGCACGAGATTCGGTGGTGCAGTCCTTCCGCTACTAAAAGACGCAGCGACGAGATGCCTTGGTGCGCTTCTCGGGGAGGTTGGCAAACATGAATGACATCGATTGGCTGGAGCGGAGCATTCATTCCAGGGAAAAGACGATGACCCGAGGCAGCAAGGACTATCAGGGCACTCAAAGGCGTTTCGAGGGGCTGGTCGAGAGCAACCTGGGCGAGGCCGGGCGACTACTGAATGAAGCCATGGACGGTGACGAGACGAAATGGGCTGGCACAGTGATCGCCAAATTCGCATCAATCTTCACAAGGAGGGCGGTTGCAGGACTTAACCCCAAGAGCCTGGATGGACTCGAGGGTTGGTTGCTGGAACAGGCAGTTGAGGCCTTCTGGAAGAAGGCCAAGCACCTCGAAGAAGCGGCCTTCACTTCGAAGTTCAGCAGTCTGCTTGACCGTTTCCTGGCTGGGGAGGGGGCAGAGACAGAGAAACACGTCGCGGCTGCCTTGCTCATCCACGCTCTGGATCGCATGACCAACGAAGCGTTCGAGGGGATCGTCCTTCCGCGGCTGCCGGACACACTGATGGGAAGAATCCAATTCGGTCAGGACATCAGCGAGGCGATGCTATTCGCCGCCGCTGAGCGATTGCCAGGGGAGCAACTTCGCGGACTGCTTGAGCCCCTTCTTCAGGCACTGATGAAGGGGGTCCCAACCAACGCCCAGACGCTATTGTTGTCCACCGGCGCCACGCTGCTGGCGGCGGAGCAATTCCAGAAACTGCTTGAGCCTCTTTTCCAGGCAGTGATTGATGGAACAGCGAGCGATAAGCAGGTTGCCTTTGTTGAACAGCTCACATGGCGGGGTGACCATGAGGCGTTCCCGGAGGACGCGCAGCGTGCGCTCTTGGTCGAACTCGTCCTTAACAAGAGTCCGTGTCTGACGAGCGTGGGCGAAAGAGTGGTCAGCCGCTTGGATGCGGAGCCACCCCACGCGCTGGACGAGATACTGCACAGCCCGGGGATGTTCAAGTGGTTGGATGAAGACGCGCTTGAGGGCAAAGAGATGGGCACATGGGGCAAACTCTGGCACTGGGCTCACTCCGCGGCGGCGGAAGCAGGTGAGCCGCTCGACAAGCTCTGGACCAAGCTGGTGGAGCGGGTCAGAGCGGATTTTCCTCGGGACATCCAGCCCAAAGAGGAAATCAGCGCCAAGGCAAGCTCCGTTGCCCCCTTGGTAGCATGGGCGGAGAAACACCCAGAGTATCTGAACGAAGCCCGGTGCGTCACA
>CALFHQ010000349.1 GCA_937876385.1 uncultured Pseudomonadota bacterium | reverse complement strand
GGGAAGGACGAATTCGAACAACTTCAGAAGCGCTTCCAGCGCGGAAGTGACAGGTGAGAGGGGCGCTCTCTGGTTGACTGACCCTGTTTGAATGCCAATCAACAAGACAGCGCTTAGGGATCCTTGAACACGTTGGTGTTGATGTTGAGGGTACCGTTGTCGTTTTCGTTGTTCCCGTTGTTCCGGGGCTTGGACCGAACTGGTTCGAAGGCCTTGGTAACTTCTTTCCCCATTGCAGCTACGTCGATGCGTCCGTTGGGCCTGGGGTTGGGCATTTGAGTGCGCTGCAAGGTGTCTGCGTCGGTTCGGTCGGGAAGGTCCACAGCGATGGAGACGGGGCCGTCAATGCCCTTGATGATTTCCGGCACCGCAGGAGTGTCGATGGGCTTGCGGTCCGGGTCCTTGACGATGGGTGGAAGAACCAACTTGTGGGCTTTTGCCTTGAAGCGGGTGACATCGGCGTCTTTGGGGGGGCCAGCGCCGATGGTGGCGTCGTCGAAGAGGTAGACAGCGGCAAAGGAGCCGGCGCCGACGATGGTGAGAACGAGGAGCCCGATGAGGACCCTCTTTCGTTGTTTGGTAGCCCGAGCGCGTTCGATGGCATGTTTCTCTCGCAGTATGCGTGCTTCTTCGCGCTGTCGGATTGCCTCTTCCTGACGACGTTTCTCGTCTTCCTTCTTTCGGATGAGGCCCATTCTGCGGTCGGCTTCTTCTTTTATAAGGCGCTCGTACTGCTCCTTCTTCTGCTTTTCCTGGGCATCCCGTTCCTGCTTTTGCAGGCGAGCCTTCTCGTCCATGGAGCGTGTGAACTCCTGGACTTCCTGTTCGGCTTCGGCTTTTGCTTCGCTGATGAGGTTGTCTAGAAGGGAGCCTGCTGACGCTCGTTTCGGGGGCTTCTTCTTTGGAGGATCGGGGGTCGTTGGAGGCTCAGGGTGCTGCTGTGAAGCGATTTCATCTTCTGCACTGGACTGTTTGATTTCCTCAAGGGTTGAGAGGAGGATGTTGGATTTCTTTCCTTTTGCCATAACGCCTGCGCCCCCTGCTTCCATCGGAGTCAAGTCCAATAACAGTGTAGTCGTGACCGTTGGGAGTGTCAAAAGGAAATTCGACCTCAGGGCGCTGGGTATTCCGTTGACTAGGCTACGGGGTTGCTCTATACTCAGTCCCGCAAAAAACTACCGTGGGTGTAACCTTGGGAAAGAAGACATTGGAAGTCCGAAAGAGCCAGTCCTTTACGATGGGAGAAATCACCATCGGGCTGGAAATCATGAAGTTCGCCATGCGCAGCAATGACTTGAAGGTTTTGGCCCAACGGGCGGATTTCATCTCGTTGTATCGCAAGTTCTCCCGCATGAAGGAAAAGATGGCCGAAATGGCCGAGAAGCAATCCAGCGAAAGCTAGGCAGCGTTCTCCCATCTCTTCCTTTCGGCGCCAGACAGGGCCCGCTTCTTGAGGCCGCATCGTCTGGGGTATGGGCTGGCCTGCTCCCACGGGTGACGCCTCTTCCTTTTTTGGGTTCCATAATCATCGTCTATTGATTCAAAAGTGGCTGTAATTGCAGGGGGTCTTGTGCGCCTCTGCTGGATAGCTTCTTGACTGGCGGCAATTCCACGAAGACCCGTTCGTCTTGCAACAACCCGCCGGATCGGTTTGTGGATAATGATCGGAAACACCCTTCGGATCGGTTGCAGCAAGAAATTGTGGATCTGATAGAAAGATACTCTTGACAAGATCGGCGTTTCGGGGGTCAATGGTAGCTGCATTCAAAGACAGTTGGCCTTGCGGAGGGTGCCATGACTTCCAAGATAATGAGGAGCGGTCGGAAGCGTCCGACGAATCGCTCTGAGTGCCTCGATGGACCGCGGCCGTGTCCCTGGGTCTCGTGTCGCTATCATCTGTTTGTCGATGTGAACCCGCGCACCGGGAACCTTCGGTACAATTTTCCCGGCAAAGAGTTGTGGGAATTGAAATACACTTGTGCGCTGGATGTGGCAGAGGATGGTGAATGTTCTCTGGAGAGATTGGGAGAGGTCATGAATCTCACCGGGGAGCGCATACGGCAATTGGCCAACGCCGGGTTGGGTGAGGTACGCAGGAGCCTCGAAAGGGACTCCACGGGGGAGGTTCCCGTGAACGAGCACGGATTCAAGAGGTGATTGACTACGGAGGCTGCCTGCTACCATTCCACCAGGTGGTTGGTGATGTCTCCATTTTGTGTCAGCAGGCCCATTTGCGGGGCATTTGTAAAGGGTTTCACTACAAGAAAAATCAGCAGGGCGAGGAGCAGGAGTCGCAGCAACTTCTTCTTGCTGCGGGCCAGCTCCACCAGCCCTGCAGCAACTGCGATGACGACGGCAAAGCATGGAATCAGGCTGTAGCGCATGGCTTGGAAGGTGCTTGTGAAGTGGAAAAGTGTTGCCGGGAGAAGGACAAGCAGAAGCAGCATTGCGGAGAGGAAGAAGAGTTCTCGTTGGGTGCGCCACAGGGCGTAAAATCCCCAGACAGTCAGCAGGAAATAGGGGGTTCCCCATAGGAAGGCGCCATTGCTGAGAGTAGTCCAGGCGCTGTTCCAGGTCGCATGAGGGTCGATTGCGGAGTTGAGGGTAGCAATGGCAAGGATAGAGGGGTCGAGGCTTGCGAGCAGCAAAGCCACTCCCAACGACAATGCGGCAGCCCCGCACAGGATCCCCCACTCCACACGGCGCACTCCTTGAGGTTTGGCTTTTGCCAACAGCCACCAGGCAGGGAGCAAGACGAGGAAGGACTCCAGGCGCCCCGTGGTGGCCAGGAAGAAGGCGATTCCAGCCAGAAGCAATGGCGGAAGACGTCTCCATAAGTCGTGAGTCTGCGTCGCTCGGACCCAGGTGATGAGCCCCAGGAGAAAGAGGAGGAGGAGTGGAAGGATCGTGTTGGAGACGCTGCCGCTTTGAGCATTCATGATGGCTGGGGGGAAGGTGGCCCACACGAGACCGAGGGCGAGGGCAAAGCGAGGCTTTCGGGAAGCCACGAGGGTCAGAAGAATGAGCAGAAGGATGGAGAGGGTTGACGATGCCTGGTAGAAGCCCTCCAACTTTCGGGTGGAGAGTTCAGACCACTTGGCTGGAATGGCGAAGAGCCAGCCGACTGAGGAGTGAAGGGAGGGGCCGGAATGGCCCAGATAGGGCCCCAGGTTGCATTCTGGACGAATAACCAGCATGCATCGCGACGCCTCCTGGTTGCAGTAGGTTCTCTTGCATGGGTCGTCTGGAAGGCCGCAGTCTTCATCAGCCAGGCAGCACTTCGAGTCTTCGGGAGGGTCCCAAAGGAAATCACACTGCTGGTTCGTGCATACGTCCCGGGTGCATTGACTGTGGTCGTTGCACTGGACGTCTTCGATGCATTGGTCGGGGGATTCACTTCCTTCGCTTCGCACCTCGGCAAAGAGGGCCAGACGCAAGTAGCCACCCAGGGCGAGAATGAGGAGAACTCCCAACCAGAATTTCCGTGACAGAGAGGGGAACTGGGAGCGGATGGCGCTGGACGACAGGGCCGCGGAGATCAGGAGGAGGAGGAGAAGGACCTCTCCGATGAAATCGTACCAATGGAAAGACGTGTCTGCTTCGACCCGGATTCGGTCGAAGAGGGTGGGTGTTTCGGTTTCGGGAGGGACCTCATTCCAGAAGGTTCCGTCATCATTTGCATGGACTCGGTTCACCAGTGTATTGGCGGCTGCGAGGAGAGGCTCAGGGGGGTTCTCGGTTTCCAATAGCACGTCAAAACTGCCTGTCTGACGCCAGGGGGGGGTAGAAGCAGACGAGAGCATGATCAGGGTCAGTTGGAGTTGGCCGTCGCCACCGACGAGGACCACTCTGATGGCATCGGGGAGGATTGAGACACTGTCGATAGCTGCATCGGGGGAGATGCGATCCGCTGGCGCGTCGATGCCGTAGGGAGCAAAGAAGTCGAGAACGTTCTTCTCTTTGCCGGGGGGAATGCGTTGGGCCTTTGCTGTGGCGGGAAAGAGGACCAGCAGGGCCAGTGCCAGCAAGAGAAATTGGCTGCTGATTCGAAGCGGCGTCACGTCCTTTTCACCTGAGCGTGCTCGGGTTCATGAACAGGGGGGGGCAACCTGGAAGCAGGATAATA
>CALFHQ010000348.1 GCA_937876385.1 uncultured Pseudomonadota bacterium | reverse complement strand
CGACCTCGAAGGGGAAGTGCTTGCTGATGCCCGGGAAGTTCTCGACGGGGATCTGGTTGGGGAGCTTCCGTCCCTTCCAGATGCCCAGGTCGACACCGACACGACCGTGGACATGTGGGAGGTTGCCGATCTCTCAGACACTGCCGATTCGCAGGACTCTTTCGACCTCGTTGATGACGAGCTGGGGGGGTGCATCGATACATACCCCGGACAAGTCCTCATCACGGAGATCATGCTCGTGCCCTCCACGGGGAGTGTTGCCGGGTGCTACATCGAATTGTACAACGCGGGTTTTGAGGCCCTGCGAATGAAGGGGTGGGAGTTGGTTGATGGGGCGGGGAATCTGGTGCCCCTGGACCTCCCCGATGGCGTTCCCTTTGAACCGGGGGACTACCTGATTCTGGGATTTGAGGAGGAACCGTCGCTGAACGGTGGGCTGGTGCCGGACCTTGTGGCTTCCGGCTTCGAGTTAAGCTCCCAGGAGTGTCGGGTGCAGGGGGGAGGCTTGACCATCGATGCAGTGAATTGGAGTAGCGGGGAGTGGCCTGCAGTTGCTGGAGCCTCCATGAGCCTTGAGCCTGCCGGCTTTGTCTTCAATTTGAACGACGACCCCGCCCATTGGTGTGCTGCAACCACCCCCTACGGTGATGGCGATATGGGAACCCCCGGCGCCGCCAATCCCCCATGCAGCGTTGCCCCGGTGTGCGGCGACTTCGAGGTGGAAGAACCTGAGGAGTGCGACGATGGGAACACCGTCGCTGGAGACGGATGTTCCCCCGACTGTACTGTCGAGATGTGTGGAAATGGGATTGCCGACGAAGGGGAGGGTTGTGACGACGGCAACCTGGATGAATGCGATGGTTGCCTGAGCACCTGTGTCGAGCATACCAACGTCTGTGGCGATGGGTTCTGGTGTGCTCCTGAAGAATGCGACGACGGCAACGAAGTGGGCGACGACGAGTGCTCCAACTTGTGCAAGACGGTGATTCCGTCGCTCTGTCCGTCGGACATGGTAGAGATCCCTGCAAACCCGGATTTGGGACTGGCCGAGCCCTTCTGTATGGACCGCTACGAGGCCTCGAGGCCGGACGCCACAGCGAACCAGCCTGGGGTGGACGGAAGTTCGGCGAAGTCGGCTGCTGGGGTGATTCCGTGGTACGTGAACCCCTTCGTCAAGGACACCCACCTACCCCTCTTTTCGGCAGCGTGCCTGGCCTCTGGAAAGCGGCTTTGCACGCCGGAGGAGTGGTATTTCGGGTGCGCCGGGTCGGACAATTCAGTGTACGTCTGGGGTAATGATTGGAACGCCGAGGTGTGCAACAGCGTGGACTCCTTCTGCGACGACTTCTGTCTTGACAACGGCATTGGCCTGGAAAGCTGCAACCTGGCCCAGAACTGCGGGTACTCTTACTACTGTTTCCATGTTGTACCCACAGGCACCTTTGACCAGTGCACCGACGAATTTGGAGCCCACGACGTCAACGGAAACGTCTGGGAAATCGTCCCCTCGACGGTGGATCCCCGTGGATTCGAGATTCGGGGTGGTGCCTACAATTGCGGTTCCCCGGCCGTCCGCATGCAGTGTACGTACAACGCCAACTGGACTTCCTTGTATGCTGGGTTTCGCTGCTGCAAGTAACGGGGCGGGGCTTGGACCTTCGGTTTTTGTGAACGAAACCCCCTTGTGTTCCTCACACTCCGCTAACATGGGGCTGATAATCTCTCCCTTTCGATACGTTTGGACCTTGTTGGCTCGGGGCGCTATGCTCGAGCCCATGCGGG
>CALFHQ010000347.1 GCA_937876385.1 uncultured Pseudomonadota bacterium | reverse complement strand
TGAGCCGACTGACGCAGCCTACGGGGATGATCGCTGGTCAAGATGACCCTGTTTAATCGGGCAGTTCGGGGAGGGGCTGGTCAGGCTTCTTTTCTGTGGGTGGGGAGGCCTTGATGGAATCCTCTTTGGGGGAGACATCTCTGGACTCGATGGTGCCTTCGCCCTTTGACGTGGTCTCGTCACCCTCGCAAGGCTCCTCGGTCTTCTTCTCAACGGTCTCTGGGACGGTTCCCTCTTCCGCTTCTGGAGCAGGGGTGTCCGATTTTTCCTGGATAGAGAGCAGTGTCCATCCTTCCCGAACGGCCAGCATGGTTTTCGAGCGCATGCCGAGGTACATGGGCTTGTCTCCAACGAGGATCTCAAGGTCAAATCCTTCGGTCTTCAGGTGAAGCCTGGTGGCCGTCACTTCCTCTCCAGCGGCGTTCTTCAAGGTGGCGGTACCCGCTTCACTCAAGGTTATTGTGGCGGTCAATCCTTTGTGAAGCAGCACTGCCGGGAGGGTTGTCGCCCCGTCCTTCTTCCAGCGACTGGCGATTTCCACATAGAGTTGGAAGCCGTAGCGGTCGAGGAGGACGAATCCATCTCCGGGTTTGGTATCTTTGGTGAATCGCTTGTTCCCTTTGGAGACGATTCTGAGTTCATCGTCTCTCCAGAAGGCGATGAGAGCCGGGCGAGCGCCCTTGTTGCCGATCCACTTCTTGTACTTGTTGATTTTGCCCGTGGACTGCTTCTCGGTGTGAGTTCTCACGGCGAGGGTGCCCCCTCCCCGGGTTTTCAGTTCCATTCGGGTGGAGGTGTAGATGGTGCCGGACTCGGCAGTCACGGTCTTGTATGCGAAGGTGCCCTGAGGCTTCCCTTTTCGAAACAGCGTGTACTTGATAAACCCCGGCAGGTCATCCTTCTTGTCGGCCTTTGCGGGGATCGCCAGGGTCACGGTGAAAAGCGATATGGCAGCAACGAGGAACCACCTTGTACGGCGTCTCGACATATGTAAAACCTCCCTTTCAGTTGACTGCGAATTCATACCACAGACACCGCAGAAGGTCAATGAGACGGACCACTACAGTGGGGGTCGAACGACCGAAGATCAAAGGACTTTGAACGAGACAATCAGTAGGAAACATCCGGAACCATCAAGACGGCGCTGGGGTCATCCCGCCCTCGAAACCCTTGCAGGTTGGGGTCCCATTGGTACTGCAGGATGCGCTGGTTTCTTGCTCCCAGGCATGTGCGCTTCTTGTCGCAGGTGGGACCGCCCACACACCGCTTTCCAACGACGTCCCCTTGCAGCCGAATTCCCGTGAGTAGTTCATCTGTGGTTTGGAAGGTCACATCGGCTTCGTAGCGGATACCTCCAACCCCGCAGGGATGCTCTTGATCCGCAGAGAGGCGTAGCGTGGCGTACCAGAGGAGTTGCACCCGCTCCCCCAGACGAAAGAGGTAGAGCGCTTCGCGACTTTGACGGATTCCTCTCTTCTTGTCTCGGCTTTCCACTTTCAGCACGGTAAACAGTTCGGGGTTCTCCTCATCGTCCACTGAGCCGATATGCATGGACTTCACAGTGACAGACTCGATGTCCATTCCTTCCCGTTCGACAGGGACCTCGTAGCTCCATGCGCGGCTGTTGGAGAAGCCGGTGAGGAGTACGGTGTCGCACTGCTCGCCGGGGCTGAAGAGGATGCCGAAGCCAGGGGAGTCTTCGGACCCTCCGGCTGGGCGAAAAAGCCCCCCTTGATAAGATGGGAAGCGTTGCTGCAGTTCCTCTTCTCCCAGGGGGTGCAT
>CALFHQ010000346.1 GCA_937876385.1 uncultured Pseudomonadota bacterium | reverse complement strand
GCCAGAACGTGAACAAGGTGGAGACGAAGGTGACGCTGGCCTTTCGTCTAGACGACTCCACCGCCCTCACCGACCTTGAGAAGAGCCGCATTCGCCGTAAACTCGCCAATCGCATCAACAAAGAGGGCCACCTGGTGTTGCAATGTGACGTGCACCGCACACAGATTGCCAACCGAGAAGAGGTGGTGAACCGCTTTGCCGCTATGTTGGTGGAGGCCTTGAAGGTGCAGCGTCGCAGGCGTCCAACTCGGGTCCCCAAAGGGGCCAAAGAGGACCGACTGAAGAACAAGAAGCAGCGTTCTGCTGTGAAGAAAATGCGCAACAAACCTGTAGACTACTGAGCATTCCTTAGGGTAAACCCACCTTGTTCGTTTCAACCTTGGGGAGGTGCTGGGATGATTCGTTTTCTAGGTTTGTGGCTGATGATTGGGTTGCTTGCAGTGGCAGGTTGCTCAAGCGACGACGGGAAAGACGATATGGACATCGCTTCCGAACTGACCGAGGAAGTCTCCAACGTCGATTCGCAGCCCGGTGCGGATCTGAATTCCCCAGACATCGCCTTGGATGAAGCGTCGGATGTTCTCGCTGTCGTGGACCCCATCGTTTTGCCGGCCGAGCCCCTCTCCCCGGTGGTTTTCACCTCCGACCTCGACACAGCCACAGAAGGAATCGCTTTTGGCTCTGACGGCCTGATGTATCTGAGCTCATCGGATGGCAGAATCTATCGACTTCACGCCGACGCCACTATGGAAGTCTACGTCGATTTGCTGCCGGTGGCAGAGGGAGTCCTTCCCGGGAACGCCGGCATCGTCTTTGGCCCCGACGGCGCCCTGTACGTCTGTCGATATGAGGCCGATCGAATCGAGAAGGTCACCATGGGGGATGACCCCACGGTGGAAGAATTCGCCTCCGTAGAGAATCCAAACTCGGTGCTCTTCGACTCCCAGGGACGCCTCTGGTTCACGTCCTCCAACAGCAATGGTGGACCCGGCTTTGTGGGGCGCTTCGAGGACGGCGAAGTAGTGGTCGTGGTGCCCGAAGTCGTGTAC
>CALFHQ010000345.1 GCA_937876385.1 uncultured Pseudomonadota bacterium | reverse complement strand
GTCCTCAAGCACGGCAACGTGGGCTCCATGCTGGACATCCAGAAGGCGTTGGCAGACGAGATCCGCAAGGCCATCGACAAACGGTCCGTGACCGTGCTGTCCGCTGCGGTGCCCGAGGACAGAACCGTGACCGTGGCCGGCGGCAAGCTCACCGACGAGGCGATCAACGAGGCCATCTCGTTCATCGAGAACCAGGAGCTGCGGGTGAAGTACATCCTGCTGCGCGGTGCTCGGGGACCTTTGGCATCTTGCCCAAACAGTCCGTTTTCCCAGCTCTCCAAATGTCTTGGCTCGGTGAAATCAAAGGCGTACAATGGTTTGATGCCGGGACACGGAGTGGAGGAGAAGTGAGGGTGTTCCTCAAACAGGCGGTTTGTTCTTCACATTCTGAGGGACGCCTCTCCCTCCCGTCTCACCCCCAAGAGAATGGCACACGCCGTCTACTGGATGTAGCAGAGACGAGGACGCACACACTATCGGATGGTTCTGCCCTCCGCGTACGTGAGATCTCGCAGCTGAGCTCAGGCACCATGCATTCTTGCAATTGTGGGTTGTCATTTCCACCTCATTGTGACGGCCGACAGCCTGGCGGTCCCTGGAGCGTTGAGATCTTGGTTCAACCGCCCTGGAGGGCCATCTCAGTGACCTTTGAGGCGGGGGAGGCTGCTCAAGGAAGGGGGCCGTGGGACAGCGACAGGTCTGGACATGTCTGATCCCATTCACACTCAGGAAGTGGACCCTGTCGAGAATCATCAACGACTGGAAGGGCCGCTGTGGATACGGCTGCGCGTCCCCGGGGTCCTCTTGTTTTCATTGCTGCTGTCGTTCTTGGTGGCACTTGGGCTCGTTGTTTGGTGGCCTGGGTTGTCGAGGACGCTCGCTGCGCTAGACCTCCCGCATAGCAGGCTGGCTGATTGGCTCTATGGCATTCTAGACCCTCTCTTTCTCTTCGCCGTCTCTGGACTAAGCGTCTTTTGGAAGTACGCATGTGTCTTCCTTCCAGGAAGACCTTCATCCGAGCAGACGAACGTGCAACTCGGTGGCCACTTGCTTTTCGGCAAGAGGCTTGTTTTTGCAGGCGGTGTTTTACTCTTGTGTGGCGTAGTGCTCTTTTCCGTCGAGCATCTGCTCTTGAAGCCAATGTTCAATCATTCGCGGCCCCTTGCAAGGGTGGAGCATCTTGTCCTCTCTCAACTGGCAGAGGATGGCAGACTGGTAGATGATGCCCGTTTTCCGTTGCATCAGGAGGATTTCCATTGTCCTGCGGCCCCACTGGTGTTTGAGCTAGCCAAAGGGAGTGCCGAGGCCCCTCTTTCACAAACCACGGTACTAGCTGAGCTGTCAAGGAGAGCGCCCTCAAACCATGAGGAAATGAGCGTGCATGTGGCTGCCATCTTTGAGGGCAGCCGCAAATATTCGCATGAATTGAGCGACGGACAACAGGTGTCCTTTCTCATAAGGGCTCGAGATCAGAGCACGGCCGACAAGCGTCTTTGGCTAACGGACTTCTTCCAGTCTACCGGGGAGCTATATTCACTCAGTTCATCAACTCCTTCTGGATTTGCCATGCGGCAGATAGCTGTCTTGCTATTTGCTATTGTTCTGCTAATCCAATCTGGTGATATAGGGCGGCGCATCTTCCGAAGTCAGGGAAGAAGGTATGGGTTCATCGCGCTGCAGGTCCTTGCGCTCGTTCTTGTTTGCACCTCCCGAGTCTACGGTAGGTGGCACACTCCATATGACATATACATGTCGGTCGTGTCTGCCGGAATTGTGGCTGTCGTACTTATCACCCTTGTGCATTTTCAGAGAGCGAAACTGGTCGAAACGCAGGTAGATGAATACGAGCGATATCTCGATGCTTCGCGGGATGGCTTCTATCGTACAAACGACAAAGGACGAATTGTCTACTGCAACAGCCGGTTCTGCGAGATTTTTGGGTTTGCGGACAAGGAAGAGGCTTCGTCGGCAACTATCGAGTCCTTGTACGTCGAGCCCCAACTACGGACCGAATTGGTTCAACAGTTGAGAAGCTCTAAGACCAGAAGTGTTGAGGACTATAGGGTCTATGTTCATCCGTATAATGAGTACGACCCCAAGAAGCGCTTTGTGATATCGGTCGACTCAACCTTGTATTCTGACGTTTCCAGAGGGATCAAGAATGGAATTGAGGGGACAGTGCGGCTGGTAACCGCGACGCTTGAGGGCATGCAGACGGCCTTCTATCAAACCGACACAGAAGGAAGAATAACTTTCTGCAATTCTGCGTTCGCCAAGTTGCTTGGGTACGAGAACGTGCACGAACTGATGTTGCAGGACATTACTCAGTTTTGGCAGAAGCCAGAAGATCGGAAGCTCTTCCTGTCTTCGCTGGAATCTGGACGCGGGGAGAGATCTCATGTTGTCCTTGCACGCCGAAGGACAGTTGGAACGACCCCTGGCGAGACACCTAGTTTCGAAAATGTCTTGCTGGAAGTGAATAGCCGCGTCTCCACAGCGAGCTTTCCGCAGAGACGTGTTTCCGGGACAATTCGAGACGTGACCTTCCTGGAGCAGTTTGCTGACTATACGTTTGGCGGAGTGTACGTAATTCAGGAGGACGAGAGTTCTGGGGATTGCGTCTTCTCGTTCGTAAATGCAGGTGTGAAGGACATTTTCGGCTATGAGGAGCTGACAGCGAGTGAGTTTGTCGAAGAGATATCGGTAGCGCAGGTAATCGCCCCGGAAGACCGGGAGAGGATTCTATCTCAGGTGCGTCTGAAGATTTCTGGCGTGCATGATGGGGTCGTCGAGCGCAATGGGTTTCGCGGCCTTTCTGCCGCTGGACGAAAGATCTCTGTCGAAGTGAGCTCACGCCATTATCCGAGCTTTGCTGGAAGGCCAGCTGTTATTGGCAATCTGCGGGATGTTACTGAGGAGCGGCGAAAGCGAGAACGGGCGCGCCTGCAAGATGTGTCAGAGACGACATTGACGATTTGCCATGAGCTGTTTAGTCCACTAGGGGGAGTCGGAGCCTATCTACTCGGTTTGTCCGAGAGGTTCGGAGTTGGCAAAGAACCACCCGAACCGTCGCAGGTTAGAGAGGTGCTCGCAGAATGCCAAGATGCGATCTCCTACTGTGCCGAAGTTACACGGACCTTGCGCAACATACACTCTAGAACGATTGGCCCGTTTGAGCCGGTGAGCATTGGGCCAATCCTATTGCACATTCAAGAGTCCTATATCTCTGACAGGGTTTCTGTTGAGTGCGCGCTTGATGGCGATTTCACGGTAATGGCATCGCACGCTACCCTGAATATGATATTCATGAATCTGGTGAGGAACGCCGTCGAGAGCATCCCTGAATCTGGACGTGTAGCGATCAACGTGAGCGGCGACGAGAGGAACTGCGAAGTGATCGTAGCGGACACCGGACCAGGGATCCCCCCGGAGATTCGGAATCGTCTCTTCGACCCGTTTCATTCGACGAAGGGAGAGGGGCGAGGGCTAGGCCTATATATTGCCCATTTACTCACGACGGCGCTCGGAGGCACGATTCAATTCGCAGAACCTCTTGACGCCGGAACACAGATAGATGTAGTATTACCAATTGCACGGGAGGTTGAATATGTGCCGCGTCCTCATAGTTGACGACGACCAGACCATGCGAAAAGGCCTTCGGTACTTGCTTGAGGCAACGTCTGACGATTACGATGTTGAGGAGGCGGCATCTGCCGAGAGCGCATTTGAACGCGTCAAGCAGGGCGGGTTCCATCTGATGCTCGTGGACATACGCATGCCTGGATTGGAGGATGGGATTATCTTGTCCAGGCGTGTACGTGAGATCGAGCAGAAAGGTGTGATTCAACGGGTAGGAATTATTGTGATTACGGCGTTCGCTGATTTTGAGAATGCTAAGAAGGCTGTCAATGAAGGGCAAGTTGACGGCCTCTTTGAGAAGCCGATTGACAGCAAATCGAAGGACGCCTTGATTGCGCAGATCGAGAAGCATCGCCGCAGGAGCCATGAGGATGATGATGTGACTCGCGCATTCGCCGAATGGATCAACGGGATTGATGCTGACAAGTTCAAGATTGAGAAATCGGGTAGCGATGGTAAGACGCGGACGCTGACTGCCCGAGACGTGCTTGAGGAAATGCGCAAAGGCACTCAGTTTGGTCTGAATTTCAAGAAGAGCATTCTCAGAGTTACAACCGGGCTAATGCTCAAATCTACTACATCCAAGCATAGCTAGACTGTGGAGGATGCGTTGGCGGACTCATGCATCGACCTTCTGTTTATTCGTCCTGGGCCCGAGGAAGATTGGATTGCGGGCAAGCTGAGCCAGTACGTGGATGATCTCCTAGAGGAGTGTGCGCAGAACGGTGTCCGCTACAAGGTTGTCGAGGATTTGAAATACGAGAATGCGAATGTTGCCTCTGTCAGCGAACGTATAGGGGGGGCGCAGGGGTCCGATAGGTCCGTTGTTGGGCTATTTGGACATGGGAAGGATGCCGTATTTTTCGGATTCGAGGGGGACGTCCTTCTTGACGCAGACAACGCCAAGATGCTCGAGGGCTTCCATGTGTATGCCGTGACGTGTGCGAACGCAAGTGACTTTGGCCAATTGCTCGTTTCAGAGGGGGCTTTGAGCTATGTCGGTTACCTCGAGTACTTCTTGATTCCAAAGGTTGGCGACGAGTGTGAGCCGCATGACTGCTGGAGGGACATCGTCCTGGGTGGTCTACGCCAGGCGCTCAGTGCTGGTAGCTACGGAGTTTTTGAAGTTTATTCCGCTATCCAGGCTGAGTACTCCCGTTGGATGGAACGGCTATCATCCGAGACCGAGCTCGAAGTGGCCGAGGAGCCTGGCGTGTACGACCTTGCTAGTCTCGGTCTTTTGGCTGATGACCCCACTCTATGGAATCTCTTCTGGTTGTCTGACAACCAGGGGCGACTTGAGAAGCTCCCAATCTCATCTTAGCGCCGGGCCCTGCTGGATGAAAGGATGTAGCTTGGTTGTCCAGGAACGGGACACGGGGTCAGGCACCCCCACTTGACACTTAGGGCCTGCGTCGAGACAAGCGGATCGACTGGTTACTCTGTCCGTATGATGGGCAGGATCTGGGCACGGAGGGAGGTTCGGGGGAGACCGTTCGGCGAGGG
>CALFHQ010000344.1 GCA_937876385.1 uncultured Pseudomonadota bacterium | reverse complement strand
GATTTCATACTGCGACGCCCTGGTTCTCGGTGGGTTCGCAGATTGGCGCCTTCCCGATATCTCCGAGCTTCGCACATTGGTACGAGGTTGCTCGGGAACCGAACCTGGAGGAAGCTGCGCACTGACTGCCGAATGCAACACACTCAGTTGCTTCACAGGATTCTGCGCTTGCCCATTGGGGCAACACCAACCAGAAGACTTCCTTGATTGGACCACCGGCCTCATATCCTCTACCCATGACGGGGACGGCATCGGTATCGTCTTCGGGATGGACTATTGTTACGCCAGGATTGAGGCGTGGTCTTTGACGCAGGAGGCACACGTGCGATGCGTTCGTTCCCAACAGTGAGAATCGCAGTCTTGTGGGTTCCCCTTTGTCTGGGGTTGATTGGCGGCTGTTCTCGCACAGACCCGGACAGCATCACTGATGCCACAGTGGTGGAGGAAGTCGAGGAACAGGAAGCACTCACAACGAACTGTCCAGATTGCCCGTCGGGTTCTGGGTGCGTGGAGGGCCTGTGCGTATGCACCCCGAAATGCGACGACCGGGAATGCGGTAACGATGGCTGCGGCGGAAGCTGTGGCACCTGCTACGACCTCCCCAATTCCGTTTGTACCCCCGGCGGAAAGTGTACATGCACACCTACCTGCCAGGACCGTGAGTGTGGCACCGACGGTTGCCAGGGCGATTGCGGCATGTGCCCGTCTCCCCACGAGGGCTGCGAAGAGGGTCGGTGCGTATGCCGGGACAGTTGTGCCGGGAAGCAGTGTGGTCACAACCTCTGTGGCGACTACTGCGGCAAGTGCGAGGTGGGCCACGAGTGTGTGGACAACCAGTGCTACTGCGTGCCCGACTGTCAGGGCCGAAACTGCGGCGACGATCACTGTGGTGGTTCTTGTGGAGAATGCACCGACCATTTCCCCAACGGACAGTGCGAAGATTTCGAGTGTGTTTGCATTCCTGAGACGTGCGAAACCGCCCAGAAGGAGTGCGGATACGTTCCCGACGGTTGTGGTGGGGTGCTGGAGTGCGGAGACTGCCATGAGTTTCTCAATTCGTACTGCGATGCGAAGAACGTTTGCCAATGCGCACAGACCTGTGAAGGACGTGAGTGTGGCGACGACGGCTGCGGAGGTTCCTGTGGTAGTTGTGACACCGAAGGCTGGTGGTGCCAACTGCACCGATGTGCACCGGAAGGGATGGTGAAAGTTCCCGCAGGCACCTTCCACATGGGATGCAACCCGGACATCGAACAGGAATGTGATGCATGGTACGGCTGGAACCCACTCGGAGAATGTGAGGATTGGGTCGTATACTGCGGGAGCGACGAATATCCTCTCCACGAAGTGTATCTGCCCGACTACTACATCGACCGCACCGAAGTTTCCATCACCCAGTACAAAGAGTGTTTCGACGCGGGCATGTGCCCTATGGCGAGCTTCCTGGAGCCGGACTATGAGTACGACGAAACAGGCCAACGACCGGCTCACGGCATTTCCTGGTTCGATGCGGTCGCTTACTGTGAATGGAGGGGCAGGCGGCTGTGCACAGAAGCAGAATGGGAGAAGGCTGCCCGGGGGCCGAACAACTATCAGTGGCCGTGGGGCAACTTGTGGGTCAGTTGTATCCAGGCCATGTACAAGCCTTGTTGGTACTGCACAATGTTGTCTCCGTACTACTACTGCGACTTGGTGCCTACGGTGGACGTGGACAGCTTCGAACACGCTGCCAGTGGTTATGGGGCCCTGAACATGGCCGGAAATGTCGAGGAGTGGGTATCCGATTGGTACGATTCGGGATACTACGAGGTCAGTCCCGGCGAATCGCCCGAAGGACCGGAGACTGGTTCAGTGAAGGTGGTCCGGGGAGGCCATTGGGATTATTCGGCAGTCGTACTTCGCTCGGCGAATCGGATCAGCCGTGAGCCTACAAACGGCCATCATGCGGGAATCCGATGCTGCAAGTCATTCTGAACCACAATCCGTTGAGCGACAATTACACAGCGCTGGTGAAATGTAGTTGACACCCGGCAACAATCCGCTGTTTTCACGCCACCGGCCGTCGCTCGAACCTGCACCAGCCACTCCCGGTCCCACCGAACAGTTCGCAATCGTGCAAGGCACTCTTCACCCAGTGGTCTAAGTCGACACAATCGGATTCATAACAGAAGCAAACGTGGAGTTGAGTTGCAGCGGCGTCCTGAACAAACAGGTAGAACCCGATGACATCTGATTCGTCGGGAACCGGCGCTCGAACAATAGCGTGAAAAAGACTTACATATGTACCGCCGGTCATCGAGAATACGCCCTTCTCGGAGAGGACGAAGGGTGATTCACCGTCTTGAGGGTCTGGGAGAATACTCTTCACATTTGACGTCATAACGAGCCATTTCGGGTCATAACAATCGCGCGCAAGGCTCAACTTCACTCCCAGTTCCTGGTCTGCTCCGCCGTTCTCGTCGTCGCTCTCTTCCACCACGCCCGGATTCTCTTGCTGGGACACAAGAAACCAGTTCCCCATCATTCCGACCGGTTCATCAAAGCACACTTGACCCCACACCGGGCTGGTACCCCATTTCCTCCACAGGTATTCGTATTGGAGCAACTTGTTGTTGGGAAGCAGTTCCAGCGGCGAGTGGGCAAACAGGAATTGCGCCAACTCCTGGCGGTAGTAGTTTTTCGCTAGAAACGGCAGCGGCTTGCGGAAATCCAGGGCACCGAAGTTGAGGGCCGGCTCTACGATTGCGTTGCCATCGCCGAGCAACGAAGCGGGAAAGCCCCCGGTCCAACCCAACAGTTCACCGGAATCCACCGGGATGTTCACTTCAAACACCCTTTCGGGCACCCAGACGGTCTTCTTCGTAAGTGGGGCTGACGGATCATAGTTCACAATCTGCGATTCTAGGTCTTCTGTGCACGCAGCGATGTACACTGCCAACGCTTCGGGCGACACCAACTCTTCAACTTCCAATTGGGACAAGTGAGATAGTTGAATCTCATAGTCTTCGGTGACTGCGATGCGAAGCCCGAAATCGGGATAATACACAGGTAGACTGTTCCCCTGCGCCGGGAGTGCGACGATCGTCAGCCCCACCGAATACAATACGCCTCGGGCCGGGGAAACGACAGCCACTTGCTGTGCACTCTGTTGAATGCTGTTCGCCAGATTGAGCGCATGGTGGGGCGTCGGGAAGATATGGGCGCTGGGTTGCGAGAGCCAGCCCATAGGGGTAATACCGCCTGGTTTTCCGGGACCATCGGGGATAGACAGCACCACCGGATCCAGTGGAAGCCTGTCCACGGTCGGCGAATCAGTGTCGCTTGGTGCGTCTGCCACCACCACCACAGTCAATTCAACATTCCCTTCAGAGTACGGCGACAAGACGAGCGTCGGACTGAAGTCCCAGAACCACAATGCGATCGTCTTCCCGAGGAAGTCAGTCTGACGAAAGACCCAGATTCCTGAAAGAGAGCCTGCGGCAGGCGCTATTCCGTAGCGAAACATGAACATGGAGCCCTCTGCAAGCTCGAGAACGGAATAGCTATCGTCAGAGGCGGTTTTGGGGCCGCTGGTTTTCCAGGTCAGTCTCTCTGGCAACGTCCAGTATCGTGGACTGTTTGGAAAGTGAGAATCGAGGATCTGGATGTCCAGAAGATAATCGAACTGAATTCCTTCTTCAGTCTCGAACTTATCCACAGGAGTCAGACTGTATCGCCCCGTTGCCTTGTATCTCATGACAGAAGAATCCAAATTCGGAAATGGCACGATCAATCTCCCTGATTCTGTTCCAGTTCATCCGACAAGCAGCACCGGAATCCAACGGTCTTGCTGGCAGTGCTGCGTGGGAAGGGCACCTGGAAGGTCAGTCTCTGATGCTGCCACTGGTCTCGGAAGGAGCCACCCCTCAAAACGACAATCTCATTGGCCGGTTCGTCCCACAATGGATGTTTTGGGTCTGCGTCCCATGAGACCTCGAGGTATCTGCGTGCCGAATCGGTATCATAGGGGCTGGTGCTGCTATCGAAGTCCTTCTCAATGAACGCAGGGATCTCTGGAGGAGCCAGATACTCCGCTACACTTCCCGACAGTTCCATGATACCAAACGGGCTGGCTCCCTCCACCAGAGACCCGACTGCGGCAGGGCCGGAATGGACGCAGGGCTCGGTGTTCCCTCCCCCTGTATGTGGCGATTGCGAGCAGGTTGGGGCCGTGTTTCCCCAAGGGAACATGCGATGGTCGACTCCACGACCGGCACGTTCCCATTCCAAATGGGAGCAAAGTCGCTTGCCCTGCCATTGGCAGAACTGCGCGGCTTCGTCGAAGGTCACGCAAGAGGCCGGAAACTGTGGGTCGCTATGCTGCAAATACGACAACCGGTCGTCGGGACAAACGGCCCAATAGTCGCCAGGTTCGGTCGGTGTCACCCCAAGGTCACACGCCCCATTGGAGACACAGTCAAGGTAGTCCTCCACTGGCACCTCATGGGTATCCATCCAGAAGGAATCCACGAAGGCATAGTAAGGCGATAGACATTCACCGTACACAGACTTGTCTGTAATCTGGCTGGGAATCACGCGGTCTCCCTGCACCTCGATCACACCTCCCAGTGAAATTGAGCCACAATGCACGAATTGCATTCCGACTGGTTCGTCGGAACGCTTTCGGGTATCTTGTCTACACGGTGCTTGCTGCACCCCTCGGTCTGAAATTTCAGCGCACTCGCCCCCGTCGGCTTCCGGGGTGCAACAACAACGAAATGTCCCATGTTGCTCAGTACGTGCTGAGGAAGTTCCTGACCTGAACCAGCACTCTCCACCCTTCGTCCGATGAAGAATCTCCTGGGGCCAACTCTCATCGTCGAGGTCTGAGATGAACTCCCTTCCATTTCCGGCCATTCCCTCCACTCCGAAGGGACTGATGTCCTTCTTTGGCTCAAGCACAGAACCCAAAAAGGGCCAACCCATATCCTCGCAGACCTTGGGATAGATATAGTGATTGATAAACAGCAAATTGCCGGCATTCAGCCAGTCGCATTCCGGGATTAGATTCCCCCACGGATATACCGTGCCGCTGTCCCCGGTGCAGGCCCGCTCCCATTCTTCTTCAGTGCACAACCTCTTGCCAAGTCTCCTACAATAGGCCAACGCCTCGTATTTCGACAAGCTTGTGATCGGCATGTCGACGTATTCCTCTGAATAGAAGTATGTACTCTTACTGGAGTCGCCAAAACGCACGACGCATCTCCCGGGTACCGTGCACACCATATCGTCGATGCATTCCTGGTACTCATCTACGGCCACCTCTCTTCTATCTATCCAGTAGGTGCCCGTGGCTGACAACTGCCAGGGGCTGGATACCAATTCGTCACAAAACAACTCCGACTCGTCAAGGCTGCATCCCATCTGGAATTCACCTTGGGGAACCCGGACCATTCCTTCAGGGGAGCTAGTCTCTGAGGAGCCTGCTTCCTGGCCCGATGCATCAGGCGCAGCCGGTTGACTATTGGAGCCACAACCGCTGAAAGGAACAAAGAAGACAAGAGCAAGTATCACTCGGAAGAGAAATGGCCGGCAGCCGCCAATTACTTTGAGGATGGTCGGTTTCATCGGGCCCTCCCCCCCATTCCGCTCATCCATCGCTCGAAGACGTTATCAATCCAGTCCACAACCCATGCGCCGATGGGAACGCCGAAACCCGATGCACCGTCTATGTTGTGGTCCTCCGCCCAATAGTAATACGGATCGTGTCCTTCCTCATTGGGTCCGGGGGCAGCCGAGTGAGCAGCGAGTTTGTCCCCGACATCCATGCAACATTGTTGTAGGATAGCTCTCAGTTGCTGCTCGAGTTGGCCCAATTGAATCAAGCCTGGCAGAAACTGCGGGCGCATCAAAGCCACCAGTGAAAGGGCCCCAGCAAGAGTCGGGCAGGCATACGAAGTCATGCCCGGTGTCATGGCCCAACCGTCAGTCTGGGCGGTGGGGTCTCCGTAAACGGACGGAGCGCGGTTGTCGATTGGATACACTGCATTCGCCAGAAGGAGCGACCAAGCCCCGTCGGCCCAGCCCTGAGGGTTGGACAATCCGAGATCCGTGAAGAAGTCCACTAAACTCTGCGGGGTTGGATAGACCGCTATCATGTCCTGCTTTGCTTGCTCGCTCAGTCCGCGAGAAACAGGATGGCACAGGAATACGCCATAATGAAGGGCGGGAGTGTGAGCCACCACCCCTTCTTTCCTGGTAATGGTCTCGGCACCGCAGATGCCGCAGAAATCCGGAAAGGTCCGAGACCCACTAGGCGAGACTTGGAGACCGTAGACGTTCCAGTCTTGTACGACTCCAGCCAAGCTGTTGCTCGAAATTGCCCATTCCTGCTTCCGCCAGACGGTGTCCAGTTCCTTAACAGGAAAGGCGCCGCCAACAGAAATTACCGAGGGGAGTTGGCCAGGGATGAGGTGGTCCATCTTGTCGTTGTCGCCGCAAGCGGCAAAGACCGGCGCTCCCGCCTGCCAGATGTCCCTTATCAATGCATCCATCAGCACGCAAGCCCCCTTGAATTGGTCCAGCGGCATAGGGATTCCGGCACCTCCGCCAGTTAGGTCGACACCCACAGACAGGGAGACAACGGAGGACTCTCCCTTCTGCGTTCTCTGCTCAATCAGGGGAACCATCCTTCCCAAAGCTATGAGCAAATCTGACAGCGTCGGTGTTGCCCAAGAGGGATTCCCATCCGCATTCACCGAATCCAAACTCGGGTGCAGCATCGTTATCTGTGCAAAGGGATTTGATGCCCAAATGGCACTGGCCACCATGGTACCATGTCCAAACCAGTCCTTCAAAAGCTCTGGGTTGTCGTCATCCCACTGCCACGCGAAAATTCCCTGCTCAGAGTTGCCTGAACTAGCGAACCTCGTCGACAGAACCTCGAAGGGCTCAGTCACCATTTGGGATTGCGCTTCGACGTACGGACTGCCAGGATCAATTCCTCCATCAACAACAAATACGCGCGGCCTATGTCCCTGATTCAGAGAACTGGCAGCATCGGACACGTCGTCAGGAGCGTAGCCATGCAGTTCGAAGATGTCCCAGGGAAACATCAGATTCCTGTCCGCACCGGTGTTGTGCAGAAGCGGTGCGTAGTCCTCGCCATAGAAGTAGTTGTCATCCTGGAAATGTTGATTGATGAATTGAGAATCGGGTCGCCCATCCGGGGGCTCAACCTCCCAATAGAGCTTCGAGAGTTCAGCATCTGCGATCACTCGGTCCACCACCTCCACGAATATCTCAGGCACTACTGGCTGCTCTCGGAAGTGATAAACGCCGCCGACCGAGCGAACCATCGCCGAAAAGGTCTTCTCCATCACCTCGGGTGGCGCTGAAACCATTGCTCCGAATTGCGTGGCGGCATTGAGTTCCATTCCGTACCGTCTCAACTGAGACCGAAACAGGACAACGGTACGCATTTCTTCTTTCGGTTTCAACCTCTGCCGAAAGGACCAATAGCTGAACATCCGTTTCATCAGGTCACCTCGTGGTTACCGAACCGCACGGCATGCGAGTTCATGCGAGTTTATGACTTGGGGAGATTCGAGCGTCACGGCTGGCCTCAAGCTGACATCCCAGTCGGCATTGCCGTCGAAGCTCCATTTGAGCCTCTCGCTTGAATGTGGCGGTGCTCCAGGACAACAGCTGCCACTCGGTTATGGCGTCGTTGCAGCGAAGGACGTTTCGACGGACATGTTCGTCGTGAGGACCCGCCCGGCCCAAGCGGAGGGCCCAAGTTCTTCCATTCATCACTTCAACACCACTGTCGACCTGAAACAAGCCTGCCATTCGGAGGCATTCTGCCCATCTACCCTCCAGCGAAGCAACTGCTGGAGCGGATAGCTTGCCCCGTTGTTGGCTTCAGCGATGAGGTAGT
>CALFHQ010000343.1 GCA_937876385.1 uncultured Pseudomonadota bacterium | reverse complement strand
GCCGGCTGACGCAGCCTACGGGGATGATCGCTGGTCAAGATGACCCTGTTTAGTAGCGGTAGTGCTCTGGTTTGAAGGGACCATCCTGGGGAACGCCGATGTACTCGGCCTGTTCCTTGGTGAGGGTCGTGAGTCGCACACCCAACTGAGCCAGGTGGAGGCGAGCCACTTCTTCGTCGAGCTTCTTGGGCAAGCGGTACACGGCGATTTCCGGCCGGTCCTGCACCAGGGCGATTTGCGCCAGGGTCTGGTTGGTAAACGAGTTGGACATGACGAAGGAGGGGTGGCCGGTGGCGCACCCGAGGTTCACCAATCGTCCTTCTGCAAGCATGTAAATGGCGTGGCCATCGGGGAAGGTCCACCGGTCCACCTGGGGCTTGACCGTCATCTTCTCGATTCCCGGGACCTTCTCCAGCCCGTCTACCTGGATCTCGTTGTCGAAGTGGCCGATGTTGCAGACGATGGCCTGGTCCTTCATTTTGGACATGTGTTCGACGGTGATGATGTCCCGGTTTCCAGTGGTCGTCACGTAGATGTTTGCCTCGTGCAGGGCTTCCTCGGTGGGCATCACTTCGAACCCTTCCATTGCTGCCTGGAGGGCGCAAATGGGGTCGATTTCCGTGATGATGACTCGAGCGCCGAAGCCTCTCATGGACTGGGCGCACCCTTTGCCCACGTCGCCATATCCGCATACGAGGACGGTTTTGCCGGCGACCATGACGTCGGTGGCTCGCTTGATGCCGTCGGCCAGGGATTCTCGGCAGCCGTAGAGGTTGTCGAACTTGGATTTCGTGACGGAATCGTTGACGTTGTAGGCGGGGAAGAGGAGGGTTCCTTCTTCCATTCGCTGGTACAGTCGGTGGACTCCGGTGGTGGTTTCTTCGGATACGCCGATCATTTCCTTGACGGTGTCGTGCCAGCGGGTGGGATTCTCGCTGTAGATCTTACGCAAGGTGCGGTCGACGATGATCTCTTCGGTCACCGTTGCGGTGCTTTCGGGGATTTTGCCGATTTCCTTGACGATGTTTTCCAGTTCAAAGCCTTTGTGGATGAGAAGGGTAGCGTCTCCTCCGTCGTCCACGATGAGATTGGGTCCCTTGCCACCCGGGAAGCTCAAGGCCTTGCTGGTTGCCCACCAGTACTCTTCGAGGGTTTCTCCCTTCCATGCAAAGACGGGAATGCCCGCTTTGGCGATGGCGGAAGCGGCGTGGTCCTGGGTGGAGAAGATGTTGCAGCTTGCCCAGCGGACGTCGGCGCCGAGTTCCACGAGGGTTTCGATGAGAACCGCTGTTTGGATGGTCATGTGCAGGGAGCCCATGATCCGCTGTCCAGCCAGGGGCTTGTCCGGTCCGTACTTCTTTCGCACGGCCATGAGGCCAGGCATTTCTTTCTCGGCGATGTCAATTTCTTTGCGGCCGAATTCGGCCAGTTCAATGTCTCTTACTTTGTAGTCGCTGAAATCCTGGGATGCCTTTTCAATCATGGAAACTTCCTCGTTTCGTCGGTCTTTCAAAACGTCGTCTGCGCCGCACTGGCGCGCACGGGTGTGTCACGGGGAGCTGTCCTCGCAGCCCCAGAGGAGCAACCGGGTCGAGCCGCAACGATGGCAGAGTATAGACCCTGACCCATGGAAATCAAGCATATGGGTAAGATTTTGGGCAGATACGGGGATGATCGGTGCCCAAACAGGGTCAGCTCGGGCATTGAGCGCCGCGCTGGCAAGAAAGTCGGCGCACATGGCGGCGGAGGCGTACTTTTGTACTTCGAGCAAGCCATCAGCCGGCTGACGCAGCTTGCGGGGATGATCGGTGCCCGAGATGACCCTGTTTAGCAGCAGCCCCCGAACCATGTTGTGAGGCAGTTGTCGCATTCCTCCTGGTATTTGAGAAGTTCGGTGCAGAAACCCTCGGCTCCCCCTTCCTCCAGCGGTTGCAGCTCGTTGTCCTGGAGGAAAGACCAGCTCTCTTCGCAGGAACAGATGGCGCAAACGTACTTTGCCACGGCGACATCAAGGAGCTCCTGCGGGGGGTCGATGGCTTCATCGAAGTTACCGGCGCTGGCGGGATACCAGACTGTAATCCCGAATCCGTCCATGCACCCTTCTTCGCACCCGCATCCAGAATATTGCTCCACGCAATCGACCCAGGCAGCATCCTGACAGCCACCCTTGCTGTTGGGGTCAGCGCAATCGTCAGCGGCTCCGCACCAATACTGTCCGTAGCATCTTTGACCCTCCAGGCACTCTTCGTCTTCCCAGCAGTAGCTGTTGGTCAAGTCGGGCAGGCAGGTTCCTCCTCCCATGGCTTCTCCAACACAGTGTGTGCCTGTGGGGCAGTCGTCGTCCGTGGTGCAGCTTCCGGCGTCCAAGGGGGAACAATACCCTCGAGTGGGAACCACGCCGTCATCGCACAGAGGGAATTCGGCCCCGATACACACATGATACGGGTCACAATCTTCGGTGGAGTAGCAACTTCCGCTGGCTGACCAGTAGCAGACTCCTTCGGTTTCGCCTTGGCGAATCACGCACACCATGTCTTGCTCGCAGTCGTCGTCCACGGTGCAGCAGGTGTGAATCACCAAGTCGCTCCCGGCGTTGATGTCACTTTCGATGCTGTCCGGCAGTGTCGTGGTATCGCCGGGGGTGGAGTTGTCCGTGGTGGTATCGCCGGGGGCGGAGTTGTCCGTCGTGATATCAGTGGCTTGCGTCGTATCGGCGGTCTGATTGTCCTTGGAATCGGAAGAGGAACAGCTTCCAAAGAGGAACAGTGCGACGATGAGGGTAGTGACGGTGCTTTTCATGGGTGCCTCCTGTAGTGACATGGGGACTAGAATGAAAGTGTAACCAGCAGTGTGGCCAGCGCCAGTCGGAAATCAGGCGGGCAAATTCTCTACAGGAGCACGAGGCGAAGGTTGGTTCTCGACGCCGGTTTCTGAACAGAGTCAGGTTGTGGTGGAGGGGCAGGGTGGATACAATCGGTGCGTCTTGAATGGGCTTTGCAGAGGTTGTCTGGATGAATGGTGGCAAAAAGTTGTTGTGGCTTGTAGTGGCGGTGGGGTTTGCAACATCGGTTCTTGGGGTGCAGTCCGAAGGGCAAGCAGCAGTGTGGGTGGAGAAGGGGACCACGAAGGTCTACAAGCCGTTGGCACTGGCTGGGACCTCCGCCGAGGTGTTCCTGGAAGCTCCCCGCAACGAGTGGGAAGGCTTTCAGGTGGTCATTCAGGCGTCCGACGAGGGGATGTCCGGCGTATCGGTGGTGATGTCGGACCTGGCCAAAGACGAAGGCGCTGGGACTCTCGATTCCAGCAACGCCAGGCTTTACCTGGAGCACTACATCCACATCGACAAGCCCTCCCCCTGCGATTCATTCTTCAGTCAAGATTGCGGCGGGTACGATATCTTCACGAGAACCCCGGGGGACTACCCCGACCCGCTGATTCCCTTCTACAACCCCTACAGCGACGAGCATGAAGCGGTCGCAATTCCGTTCGAGGTCGCCGCAGGGGACCTGCAGACGGTGTGGGTGGACTGGTTTGTACCGCTCAATGCCGAGGCTGGCGAGTACTCGGGAACATTGACGGTGACACGGGAGAAAGCCATCGTGGCGGAGATTCCGGTGCACCTCACCGTGTGGGACTTCGAATTGCCGACGAGTCCCAGCATGGCTTCTTCCTACGGATTTGGCGAAGACAGGGTGTGGTGGTACCACGGTGGAGCGGAAGGACCTGATGCCGAAACCACCACCCGAATCCTCGACAACTACGACCTGGCCCTGCACAAGCACCGGATGGCGTTGCGAGGGTACGGTCCGTCGGTGACCTTCGAGTTTGACGAAGCGGGGCAACTGATTCCCCCCGACTTTACCCAGTACGATGCCGTGGTGGGGCCTCGGATTTCCGGTGCCCATTACCCCGACGGGGGAGCGGTGAATCGCTACAATCTGGGGATGTTCAAGCCGGGTGGTTCCATGATGGGGCTCACCGAGGAGCAGTATATCCAGGCAGCAAAGGCCATGGTGGACCATCTGGAAGAGAAGGGATGGCTCTCCCATGTCTATCTGTACTCGTTGGATGAACCTTGGATGCCTGAGCATTGGCAGGACGGGTCGTACGACAAGATAAGAACCAGCGTGGACCTGCTTCGGCAGGCCAGCGACAAGTGGAACGGCCACGTCATGGTGACGGGGCCCTACCAGTCCCAGTTGGATGGGTATGTGGACATCTGGTGCCCGGTGGTTCCCATGTACTCCGACGTGTTCTATCCCGAGGGCTCCTGGCCAGGACCAGACGAATACGCAGAGTTGCTTTCCATTGGCAACGAGCTCTGGTTCTATGCCTGCAATGCGAACTATCCGGGGGTGTTGGGGTACGATCTCGATGCAAAAATCGGCTACGAACCGAGATTGCTCAAATGGGGAGCCTGGGTGGAGAACGCTTCCGGCTTCTTGTATTGGCGGACGAACTACTGGATGGACCCCGATCCATGGGCAAACATGGCCAACTGGGAGCATTTTGGCGAGCAATTCTCTCGAAATGGGGATGGAATTCTCCTCTTTCCAGGGGATCACAACGGATCGAAGGTGGGGTTCGGTTCCCCCGCCGGGGTTTCCATGGACGGTCCCATCGTGTCCTATCGGATGAAGCAGATTCGGGATGGGT
>CALFHQ010000342.1 GCA_937876385.1 uncultured Pseudomonadota bacterium | reverse complement strand
CGAATTCCGGGGCTTGACGAGGTGACCTTTGTGCTGGGTTTTGGGGGAGAAGGGGGAATGGACGGAACCCCCGGCGGCTACTCCATCGGATACGCCTACCAGGGGGACGACGGTGACTCTCAAGAGATGGTTGTGATTCAGTAACGACAACGGTTTGCGTGATTTTGACAACCTGCCCCTTTGGCGTTAGTTTGGTCTAGACCTTTTTGGGGGAGGCCTCGGTGCGCATCTGTCCGGAATGCAGGGCGGTCTTCAATGGACTGGAGACCCACTGCCCACATGACCAAACCATGCTGGTTGAGATCGATGATTCGGCACCGACTCGGCAGGTTCCCACCCACGACGCCATCCATCGATTGCAGAGCATGGAGGGCTCCGACAGCCGCTACACCATCGTCCAGCGATTGGGACAAGGTGGCTGGGGGACGGTCTACAAGGCCTACCATCACGCCACACGACGGATGGTCGGGCTGAAGATCCTGCGAAGTGAGATTGCCCAGGACACGGAGGCGCGGCGCCGATTCCACAAAGAAGTCGAGGCCATCAGCAAGCTGCGTCATCCCAACACCGTTACCCTCTTCGATTTTGGAGAGAACGCCGACGGTCTGCTCTTCATGGCCATGGAGTTCGTGGACGGACGCCGGTTGGACCACCTCATCAAGGAGGAAGGCCCGCTAGAGCCGGCAATCGCCGTGCACATCGCCCGCCAGATGGCCTTGGCACTGTCCGAAGCCCACGACTACGGTATCGTCCACCGGGACGTCAAACCCCAAAACACTCTTCTGACGCAAATTGCAGGGGACGACCATTTCGTCAAGGTGTTGGACTTTGGTGTCGCCCGCTTTGTCTCTGAGGAGACGGGCATCACATCCACCGGCACAACCTTCGGGACTCCCGAATACATGAGCCCCGAGCAGGTCCAATCGAACCAGGTGGATCATCGAGCCGACCTCTATGCGTTGGGGATCATCCTTTACGAGATGCTGGCCGGGCACGTCCCCTTCAGCGGAGGCGACGCCATCACCGTCGCCCTGGCACACGCCCACAAAGCTCCTCCGGAATTTGAAACAAAGTACGATCTTCCAAAAGAGCTCCTCCGCCTCCTCAACGGCCTCCTGGCCAAGAACCCCGACGACCGACCCGCTTCCGCCACCGAAGTGGTGGATGAATTGACTCGGATCCAGGCCGAGTTGGAGCTGAACAAAGCCCCTCCAGGAGACCGGGAGCGGACCTACAAAGTCGCTTATTCAAGCTCCCTCTGGCGAAACGGTGCCATCGCCCTGGTTTTGATGGTGTTGGTCGCAACCGGTTTGGTTTTCCTGAGAAACCACCTCACGAAAGAGGAACTGACGACACCCGCCGAAGGCGCTGTGGCAGCAAACCCCGGGAGCATGCCTTCGAGGTCAGGCCCAGGAGTTCTTCCGGGCGACGCCAACGGAGAGAAGGGCAAGACCACCCAAAATGAGGGGGCTTCCTTCCCAGAAGCTGAAGTGGCCGTTGTTGCTGCCCCTTCTCCGCATCTCCCGGCCGACGCCATGGAAGAGGAAAAGCGACTCAACGGGTTGGTTGCGGAAGCT
>CALFHQ010000341.1 GCA_937876385.1 uncultured Pseudomonadota bacterium | reverse complement strand
TTGGCTTTGACGCCGGCGAGGGGGACGTTCGCTTTGATCTGGACACCCGTGGGAGAATCACGAAGGTCGAAGGCCCGCCGGGAACCGGTTCGCTTATCGTCTGGGAAGATACTGATGCCCTGCAACGTTGCACGGTGACGGATCCCGTCGGTGCAAAAACGAGCTACGAGTTCAGTCCATCGAGCAGAACGTTGACCACTCGTGACGCCCTGGGCGGCGTGACGCTGTTGACGCACAATGCAGTAGGCCAGATTGTCTCTGCCACAACCCCCGACGGGGGCTCCATGAGCATGGACTATGATAACAATGGCCATCTGAGAACCTTGGTTGGACCGGGGAGACAGGAACAGACGCTGAAGTGGGAGGGTGGTGCCCTGGTGGGAGTGGCCGAAAACTCCAGGGAAGCGCTCGTGCGATACAACCCCGACGGGCGTCTCATGGAACTCTCGGTGAGTCCCGATTTCAGGGTCGTTTTCTCCAGAAACAGCCAGGGTGGAATTGAACAGGTAGACCTTCCAGGAGGTAGAGTTCTTCGTTTCTCTCACGACGACCTCGGCCGAATCGTTCGCATAGAAGATGAGAGTGGAGTTGTGGAGGGGAGAGAGTACAACGAAGGCGGTCTGCTTGCGGCGACCACGGACGCCGAGGGCAAGAAGACCATGTACGCCTATGACTCCAAAGGCCGTCTTTCCTCCCGAATTTTCCCGGATGGGACCAAGGAAAGTTGGAGTTGGAATCTCCACGACCGTCTTGTCGCTACCGTAGACCGAAGCGGCACCAAGACGGACTTTCGAATCGACTCTGCGGGGCGGATTTCCCAGGTAAAAAGAGCAACTTCTGGAGAGCTCAATTTCAAGTTCGACGCGGTGGGACGAATCATCCAAGAAGAAGGTGCCACGGGACTGCGTCGATTTGCCTACGATGCGTTGGGACGCCTTGCCACGATCAGTCGTGAAGACGGCATCCTGGAATCCCTCGAGTGGGACACAATGGGCCGACTGGTAGCCCGGAAGCTCGATGGAAAGAGTGTGTGGGAAGGTCGGTATGACGACCTGGGACTGTTGGTGGAAGAGACAGGAAAGAGCGGCTCAAAGAAGGTCTACACCTACGACGGATTTCAACGCGTCACCTCCATTTCCAAAGGGACGCAGAAGCTTCTCGTGACCTGGGACCCCAGCGGCGCAGCGACGTGGCGAGACGACAACGCAGGCTTTACATGGAAAGTGAAGCAGACGGGCACCGACGGGGCTCTGCGCGTGGTGGAAATTCGCTCCGATTCGGGTTCGGTGCGTCGTTGGACCTATTCCGACTGGGGAGCGCCTTTGCAGCGCACCGACGTCGGTGGTGAAACGGTGACCTGGACATACGACGAAGACCGCATGCCCTCCGTGCTTGAATCCAATCGTTCCGGGAAGACTCGTCTCGGCTTTGACCCATCTGGACGGATGGTGCGCTTCGAAGGCAGCGGGGAGCTGGCGCGTAGCTTTCGCTATGACCGCCGGGGAAATCTGATTGGGGTGGTCTTGCCTGACGGCGAGTGGAAGTATGGCTACGACAATTCCAACCACCTCATCTCCGCAAAGAATCCCGCGGGCCACGAAACCATGTTTTTCTGGGATGCTCGGGGGCATTTGAGTGGCCGAACGTCCCCAAACGAGGACACAGAACGGTGGGTCAACGACGAACAAGGTCGACTTAAACGGCGGGCCCTTGCCGACGGAGGTGTCGAGAGCTTTGAGTGGGATGAGGCTGGACGACTGCGTTCCTGGTCTCGAGACGGAAAGCTGCTTCGCCAGTTGGACTACGGACCCTCCGGGGAGTTGACCCGGGATCTGGGTCTGCAACATAAAATGCGCTACTCACGCACCGGGGATGGTGCTTCCACCACAGTGTTTTTCGACGACTTGAATCTCTCCCTCACCTACCTGAGGGATGCGGCGGGTCGGATTCTCTCCCTCAACATTCCCGGTATCGGCTCCGCCTCGTACCAGCGAGACAGCGCCGGAAGCCTAGAAGGGGTGCGATTTGGTGATGGGTTTGCTCTGACGATTCGCCGTGACGCTTTGGGACGCAAAGAGCTCGTCTCTCTCAGCGACGGTGGCACCATCGGCTATGTCTACAACGACGTAGGACTTCTCAAACAGATCAAAGTGAACTCTGCTTCGGGGCAACCTGTAGAGTTCCAGTTCGAAACCAACGATGGGGGGCGCCTGGCCCGATGCAAACTGGGAAGCCACGACCTTCAGTATGGCTATGACGGAGTGGGGAGATTGTCCTCCTTCGACTCCTCCGATATGGGGAAGATTTCTTATGCCTACGACCAGGCCGGCAGCCTCATTCAAGCGGGTTCGCAAACCATCGAACGAGGCAGGAATGAAGCGCCAGTGGCCACCAAAGACGGACGCCGCACCTACCTTGCGATTGGTGACATCGAAACGGCAGCAACTCCACAGGGGCAACGCTCCTTCGAGTACGATCTTGCTCGGAGGTTGCAATCGGTGACTCTGGAGGATGGTTCGAGGGTTTCTTACACCTACGACGCCAACGGAAACCTCCTCTCCCGCCGGTTGGTATCGCCGGATGGTTCCGATGCGGCGGTGTCCACCTTCCTCCACTTGAACTCCCAGGTGGTTGCGGAATTGGACGGAACTACTGCGAGAGCTTTCTACGTCCCCGGTGATGCCTCCGGAGAACGACTGGCAGTGGTCTCTGGTGGTGCCGCTTCCTTCTTGGTGCAGGGACCCGATGGAAGCACTCTGGCCATGGTCGATGGAGCCGGCAAAGTTCAGGCCCTCTTCGTGCACGAGCCCTTCGGTCGGGTCATTGCCAGGGAGGGTTCGGTGAATGATCCGTTCCATTTCCACGGACATTTCATGGACCCGGCCACCGGGTACCTGCACTACCCCATGCGCTGGGCTGATCCTTCGAGTTTCTCGTTTCTGGCACCAGACCCCGACGCTGGCTTTCTGGCTCGCCCAGAGACCCAGAACCGCTATTCCTTCCTGGCCAACGACCCTGTGAACCTCGTCGACCCTCTCGGTGCCAATCCCTATGAGTGGGATCGAGCCTCGACCACGCTGGAGGGTGTGTGCAATTTGTTCCAGAAGGGTGAGGTTCAATCGGGGTACGGCATGGGCAACGTCTTGGATGGTTTCAAGTACGGTGGTTCCGTCGACCGGGGGGGGTGGAGCTACGACATTTGGAACAAGCAAGTTCCTGGAAGCAACAAGGTTGTGACTTACATTCGAGATCTCAGTACGAAGGCGGACGGTCCGTTCGGAAAGGCTAATTTTACGGGCAATTTCATCGTCAGAGACACCCCTGCCATTGTGGAAGCGGTGGAGGAGAGTGCAACTCAGCAAGGCCCCGGCTTGCTTCAGCGGTTTGGCGAATCGGTTCGCAATACGGCACAAAGCGCCAAACACGGAGTTCAACTCTACGGAAAAGAAATCTCGGGTACCGTAGCGGGATTGGGCGGGGTTTCAAGTACCCTGGGCACCAGCGTTGGAACCATCATCGCCTTGCCCGGTGGAGTCTTCATCGTCGGTGTGGGTGTCGGTGCGGCCGGTGCTGTGGGATACGGAGCTG
>CALFHQ010000340.1 GCA_937876385.1 uncultured Pseudomonadota bacterium | reverse complement strand
CCACAAAGGAACTGATGATCTTCCCATCCGCCACCGCAAGCAACGGAGGAGAGTCAAAAATCACCGTGTCGTAGATGCCCAACAAGTCGTCAATCATGTGGCGGAACTTCGCCGACTCGAGAATCTCCACCGGGTTTGGAGACAGCGAACCGCACGTCAAGACGTCCATCCCCTCCACCGGGGAGCGCTGGATAAACCGACTGATATGCTCGTTGCTGTGGAAGTACTCCGTCACACCAGGACGCCGGGAAATGCCCAACAACTTGTGAACTCTCGGGCGCCTCATGTCGGTATCCACGATGAGCGTCCGGGAACCCGCCAGCGCCGTCACTGCGGCAAGGTTCGTGGCAACCGTGGTCTTCCCCTCCTTGGGCCCGGGACTGGTCACCAGAATCAAGCGGGGACGCTTCCCAGGCTTTGAGAAGAACAGGTTCGTCTTTGCCGTCCGGAAGTTCTCGGTCACACTCGATTTGGGGTAGAGGTGCACAAACAGTTCACGCTTATCTCGCCCCTCCTCGTCTCGCCCCTCAATCTCGCCCACCGCCGGAACCAAACCGAGGAAATGCATCCCCTCAATGGCCTCAATGTCCTCTCGAGTCTTCAACGTAGCGTCCAGGGATTCCACGAAGAACGCAGCGCTGATGCCCAGCAGCAATCCAATGAGGAAACCCAACGCATAGTTCACTTTGCGGTTGGGTCGAACCGGATCACGAGGGGCCGTGGCCAAGTCCTGAATACGAACGTTGTTGGTCTCCACCTGGGCACTCAAATTCGTCTCCGAGTAGCGCTTCTTCACATCGTCGAAGAACTGCCGAGCCTCATCTCGTCTCGCCACCAGAGGCTGATAGTCCAACTCCAGCTTCACCAGAGCAGCTTCCTCCTCTTTGGCCCCCTCCAACTCCCGAGTCAACTCCAACTCAACGTCAAGAGACTTCTTCAAGTTGTTGGTCTTCTCCGCCAGCTTCTTCTGCAGGCGGTTCAACTCAGCCTCAAGCAACCGACGTGCCTCTTCCTTCATGGCGCGCTGAATCAATCGACGCTGGCTATAGGCAGCGATCATCTTCGGGTTTTTCGGGCCGTAACGGGCGCTCAACTCTCGCGCCATCGAACCGGCCTCAACGAGGCTGAACTTCAGCCGAGAAATCGTGCCACTCTCCACAACCACCGGATGACTCACCCCCGAGACATCGTCCATCTCGAGGAGCACTTCAATCTCTCCGATGGCCAGTTCAAGCTCTCCTCTCTCAGCACTCTTCTCCAGGTTGATGCGGTCCAATCGCGCACCAACGTACCGTTCGTTCAACATAGAAAGACGACTCGACACGGCCGCCTTGCGGCTCTCAAGACTGCCCATACTATGGCGCCGCTCAAACTCCAGCACCCGGGCCTCGGCGTCCTCCTTCTTCTTCTTCAACTGCACCATCATGGAGCGCAATTCAGTCATCGCCTCTGTGACAATCCGCCTCTTGTACTCCAGGTTCTCTTCCTTGTATTCCGTCACCACCGCATTGGCCAACTGCTGAGCCACAAAAGGATCCGTGTCCTCGGCGCTCACCAGCACCACCTGGCTCTCCGGCTTCGGCTCCACTGAAATCTTCGTCATCAGACGACTCACGGGGTCGATGTCCGCCATGATTCGACGCTTTTCCACCAGCGACTTGCCACGCTGTCCCTTCCCCAATCCCAGAAAGTGTTCGTCCAGACTCAAGGTCAACTTGTCCACTACTCGCTTGGCCATACGGCGACTCCGGAGAATCTCGTACTGCGTGTGCATGTACTCCTTCACACTCCAGTAGTCAGAACTCCCCAGCTCGATGACTTCCTGCATCCGGGTCAAAACCGCAGGACTCCGCTTGTCGATAATAACACTCGCAGTAGCACGATACACCGGCGTCTGGCGTGACGTAATGAGCACCGCGGCGCCAAAGGTCGCCAGGAACACCGCGACAGCGAACCACTTCCGCTTTTCGAGGATTCCCAGAAATGCTCTCACCGTCGTGGCGAGGTCACCGAGTCTTTCCTTGCGCTCCATACCACTCCCAAGTCATAACAAGTCCCGGTAACTTTACTATGGAACAAAGGTTTCGGCAAGCCCCGAAGGGGATGAAGCGCACGGGTAGCAGACGTTTCATGGATACTAATCAGGCGAGACAGGGCTACAAGACACGCTCCGGCACATAAACGATGTCTCCGGGCTTCAACTGAAAATTGGGCGAGAGGCCCTCGGAGATTCGCTCTACCGGCACTTGAATCCGAGTTTCAACACCCTCTTCCACGCGGGTCACAATCACCGAGTTCTTGCGGGCAAGCTGCGTAAACCCTCCAGACAACGTGATGGCCTGGACGATATTAATGTCCCCTTCGATGGGAAAAGTTCCTGGTTTGGCCACTTGCCCCAAGACAAAAACCTTCTTCGAATTGTACTCCTTCACAACCACCGTCACATAAGGGTTGCGAAGGTAGCCATCCTTCAGCTTCTTCTGAATGGCCAACGCTGCCTGGGAAGGAGACAAGTTCTGCACAGAGACATCCCCAACAAGAGGATACTGAATCGTTCCCTCACCTGACACCCTGAAGATCCCCGAAAGGTCCTTTTCACCATAGACACGGACTTCAAAGACGTCGCCGGTACCCAAGGTAATCGAGTTCCTCAATCGCTTCGTGTCCACCGGGATCTTGATGTAATCGTCCGAAATGGGAGGAGAACACCCAAAGCCCAGAAACACGAGAAATAACATGACGAGTGAGCGCTGCATTTTAGGACTCAACTAGTAGCGGAAGACGAAAGTACCGAGAATCAGATGCCGGGTGTAACCCATGTAGTCGACAGAGCCATTGTCATAGCGCACCCCGAACATCGCTTTGGAATTCAACGAGTCGTTGAGCAACTCAAGTCGATACAGCGCTTCGAAGGAAACGAATCGGGCGATATCCACTTTGACGCCCAGTTGGGAAACCAGCATCCCGTCAACACGGTCGTATCCTCGTCCGAGAATCTCCGTGATGACGTCACGGGTCTCGTTGTACAGGTACGTCCGAGGGAGCTGCGCGTAACTCATGTAGTGGTAGGCAAGATCAAACTCGACATCCACCCGCTGAAAAATGCGCTGCTGG
>CALFHQ010000339.1 GCA_937876385.1 uncultured Pseudomonadota bacterium | reverse complement strand
CGGAACAGCCATCAACCCAACCCTGGCGGAGGGACAAACGGAAGGTGCGGTGCTAAACGGTATCTCCTACGCCCTCACCGAGGAGTACCTGTACGACCCCCAGGGGAAGCTTAGAAACACCGACTTCAACTACTACAAGATCTACTCCGCAGCCGACCTTCCAAAGCTCAAGACCATCCTGGTGCCCACTTGGGAACCTACCGGTCCATACGGAGCCAAGAGTGTCAGCGAAATTGGAATCAACGGCCCCGTTCCCGCCATCGCCAACGCCATCTTTGACGCCGTCGGCGTGCGCCTCTACGAAGCGCCGTTTACCTCCGAGAAGATCCTTCGAGCCTTAAAGAAACTGTAAACCATGCGGATCCTCTACCTCTCCCAGTTCTTCCTCCCGGAAATTGCCGCTGGGACATCCAGAGCCTACGGCCTGGCCCGGGAGTGGACTCGGGCCGGTCACGAGGTCACCGTGCTCACCTTCTTTCCCCACTACCCAAAGGGGGAAGCCTATCCCGGATTCGAGTACGGAAACCGACTGTTCAAAGAGGAAACCATCGAAGGAATTCGGGTCCTTCGAGCCTTCAACCTCTTCTACCGACCCCATCAACTGTGGAAGAGGGCCGCTGACCTGCCCTTAGGTGCTTTCACCAGCGCCCTCACCGGCTTGCTGGATTCGCAAAAGCACGATGTAGTCATCGCCACATCTCCCCAGCCCCTTCTTTTCTTTTCGGCCTTAGCCATCGGCAAACTCCACGGGATTCCCACGGTGCTGGAAATTCGAGACCACTGGCCAGAAGCCGTTTCCGGTAGCTCACTGTTGATTCGAGCGGCCGTTCCCCCGGCAAAGCGGCTAATCAAGGAGGCTTACCGGCAAGCAAACCTGGTGGTGGGAGTGTCCCCCTTCTATCGGGAGGTCTTTCGCAGCTACGGCGTGCCGGACGACAAGATGGCCATCTTCGAAAACGGCCTCGACGAGGGGGAGTTCCCCCTCAATGTAGAAAGCCACTGGAAAGAGGAGCTGGGACTGACCAACCGCTTTGTGGTTTCCTTTGTGGGAACCATCGGGCGAAACATGGGGCTGGAGACAGTGCTCGAATCCGCTCGGGACCTGGCAAACACCAACGCACACTTTCTCTTTGTAGGCCACGGCGCCAGAAGAGAGCCCCTTGAACAGCGGGCCCAAGAGATGGGGCTGAAGAACATCACGTTTCACCCCCCGGTGGAAAGGGACAAATTGGCCGGCATCTACAAAGCCAGCGACGTGTCTTTGGCCTGCCTGGCAAACCACCCCTTCCACAAACCCCGAATCCCAGCCAAACTGTGGGAGATTCTCGGCATGGGAATTCCCATGATCCTCTGCGCCCCCAACGGTGCTGCCAAAGCAGTCGCCGTCAATCAAGCCGGCGGCGCCCTGTGGGTTCCCCCTGAAGACTCCAAAGCCCTGACAACCGCCATCAGAACCCTCATGAACAACCCAACCCAACGAAAAGAGCTGGGCACCAAAGGCCAAACCTTCGTAAGAAACGGCTTCACCCGTGCCCAAATCGCCCGGCGTTATGCAGAGAGGTTGAAAGCCTTGGTGAAACAGGCCTGATTGGACGTGCGGGGTTCACCCACGCCCACTATCGACCGTCCCCTTTCCAGGCATCCCCGGGTAGTCGAGAGACCAATTGGTCCAACACGGCTCGAAGGGCCTCGTCAAAGTTCCACTTCAACCCGGGGCGCAGAAGAGGCTCCGTGTCCCGCCGAAAATCCCTCCGAAGCGCCTTCTCATGCAAATTCGCCTCGAAGAGTGCGCGTGCTACGGCGTGACCTCCCTCCGCCATGTATCGTTGGAAACATCTGATGAGTGCCTCAACGCTTACGCTGCCCTGCTCAAGAGCATACCAGAGGTCAAAGAGGTCCCGCCCCTTCTTGCGCTGATAGAGCGCCCGAAACTTCGTTCCCAGCAACTCCTCAACAGCAAAGGTTACAACGTCGCACTGACCGCTAAACCACTGATTCTCAAGCTCGAACGGCAAGTTCACCAGACCCAACTCGGTGAAATGCTCGCGTGAGTTCATCTCGATTTTCAGTCGCATTCTCAGCGGGGGCGAATCTTCAGAATCGAAGCGATACACCAAGTTGACCCGTCCTTCCTTGAGTTGCCGCTGCGGTGTGCCAAGCCACGGGTCCAACACTCCACGCAGGAGGTCCAACGTCTGCCCGATCGGTTCGGGTCGGATCTGGACCAGGTCGATATCTTCCGAGTAGCGCGCAGCGGGGGTCAGGTAGAGCTTGTAGAGTGCGGTTCCTCCACGGAAAGCGAGGCTCTGGCCAAGCTCGGGTACAGAGTAAATGGCTACAAGCGCCCGGCTGATGACAAGGTCTTGCTCAACCAGTGAGTTGGCGGTCCAGGGTGCATGTCGGCGCCACTCGACGATGGCTTGCTCGGGGATCATACGTCCGGCTCCACTTTGGTGTTGATGGCCACTCGCCAGCGCATGTCCCTGGCCGTACCATCCATGCTCTCCCAAGGGGCAAGCGGTACCGTGAACACCTTGCTCTCGGCGAGGACACCATCGAGGCGGGCAGCGAGCTTGTCTTGGCCCACAGATACAAGGAGGTAGCCCAGACGCTGAATCCAGGCGACGGGGGCACGCCTGGCTTCAACTTCGAGAGCGTCTCCATCCATCGACTCAGCAAGTTCGGCGAGCACGGTCGCCACATTGTCGAGATACCCGCAACGCTCGGGATACCCCATCACCTCCACGGCCGTGGCCGCTGGAGATGCGATGCGAAGTATGCCTGTGGGTGTATTTCGCTCAACCACTGAGGTACTTCCCATGTCTTTGCGGG
>CALFHQ010000338.1 GCA_937876385.1 uncultured Pseudomonadota bacterium | reverse complement strand
GACATTGATTCTCGAGAACACCCCACCTGGTACCGGAAACTGGAGCAACAGCGCGATGTCATCGAGGCCGAACTCGGCTTCGAACTCGAATGGGCAGAAAAGCCGCTAAACAAGTTCAGCATGTTACGGCTCCGAAATTCCACGGGCATCCACGACAAGAAGTCCTGGCCACGAGCACAGAAGTGGATGCTGCAAGCGATGGACTCAATAGACCGAGTGTTTCGGCCACACGTGAAAGAGCTGGACGACGCTCCTCCCCCGGAAATGGAGTTGTCGGAGGATTGACAGCTGGGGCCGGTGCAAAGGCCGGCGATCGGCGTCAGGCCTGGGCGCCCGTGGCTCGTGCCTGGGATGTCGCTACGAGTGATAACCCCTGATTCTCGTTGCTTCCAGGCCAGGAAGAACTCCCGGGTTTGCCGAGAATCCGGAGAACGGGAGCCGAAGCGTTGAAGGCATGATGGCTGGATCCGCCAGGGGCGCGCCCAACGGAACCACTGCGATTGCCAATGAATCTGGGAGGAAGGAGGACTAGGATGCCAACAGGAAGGGAGCTTCATCTGACGAAGCAAGTCGGGGAGTACCTCGTCGCCGCCGAACTCTGCCGTCGAGGGATGATAGCGGCGACGTTCACCGGCAACGTCCCGGACTACGATATCATCGCCTCCGACAAGGAGGGGAAGGTGCGTCACGTCCAGGTCAAGGCGATTCGGAGCGTCGGATGGCAGATGGACATCGGGCGTTTCATGGACATCACCCAGCATGGCAAGGTGCAGATCCTGGGGGATTCTCTGCCAGCTCCCGTACCTGGGCTGGTCTTCGTCTTCGTGAGGCTCGTCGATACGGGGCAGGATCGCTTCTACGTCGTGGCCTGGGAAGGTCTCCGAGATCTACTGGTGACCCGCTACCGAGACCACATGAAGAAGCTGAAGGGAATTCGGCCCAAGAACCCCGAGTCAAGGCATACCGCCTTCAACGAGAAGTTGCTCGAACCCTACCGGGACAACTGGAAGCTGCTTGTTGAGGGATAGAGCCTCCCCTCTGTTCAGGCCATTCCGTATCGACACATATTCCACGAGCAACTCAAGACCCGAAACACGGACATCCGTTGCTTCAAGCCAGCGAAGACCTGCGAAACAGACTCAATCCCAATCCACGAGTTCGTGCCACACTCCCTCTGTCAGTGCCTGAACAACGGTTTGGAGATTGCGTAGGGAGTCGCAGGAGAGGCTTACGGTGGTGGTTTCCCCGTTGGATTCAAGTCCCAGGACTTGGCAGTCAGCCTTGTTTCCCAGAGCCGTGGAGATGGTCTCTTCTACAGAGGCCAGGTCCGGGGTTCTCCATTGGGAACTGAAGTGGATTGTGAAGTTGCGGGGGTTGCATTGGAGCTTTTCGAGGAGCGTATCAGACAGCTCTTTCATCCTTGTGAACCGAAGGCCTTTGGGGACCAGTTGGGCGAGTTCCTCTGATGTGATTTCGCTTTGGCGGCATGTATCCAAGCTCACAAGGGTACCGGTGACGGAGGCTTCGGCCAGGGCTCCCGGAGAGAGGTGGGCGCGGTCGAAGCTGGCGCAATCAAGTGTGGCTCCTGATAGGTTGGCGCCACGAAGGTCTGCTTTGTAGAACAACGCCCCTTGGAAGACGGCATCTTGAAGATGGGTTTTGGTGAAGTTGCCTAGGGAGAAATCGGACCATCGGGCCGTAGCGTCTCGGAGGTCTGCGCCGTGAAGGTCGGCTTTCCAGGCAAATACCCGTTCCAGATTGGCTCCTCGGAGGTTGGCATCCCGAAGAACAGCCTCAGAGAGTTTTGCTGCGGTTAGTATGGCCTGGCTTAGATTGGCGCTGGACAAGTTGACCTTGTCCAGGTTGGCCTCTGTCAGATTCACCCTGGTGAAATTGACCCCCTTCAGGTCCGTGCCAGCGAAGTCGGCTCCATTGAAGGTAGCTCCTTCAAGCAGAGCATTCGATAGTTCGGCTCCCTGGAGATTGGCATGGGAGAAATCAGCCATTGAGAGGTCTGCCCCCGACAGGTCCGCCTGTTGAAGGTCGCCCTTCGACAGACGGCCTCGCCTCAACCCCGCTTCCTTGAATACGGCCCCTTCCA
>CALFHQ010000337.1 GCA_937876385.1 uncultured Pseudomonadota bacterium | reverse complement strand
TGACGTCCAGGAATGTACCGGCCCCGCATCGTCCTGGTCGCAGGCGATTGTGATCCTCTTGCGCCCCATCCAAAGACAGAATGACAGAGTCCATGTGCCCCTTTAGCCAGGTGGCCATGGAGCGGTTCATGAGACCGTTTGTGGCGATCTCGAAGCGTGTTTGCAGACCCCCTGTTTCGGCCAATTCTCGGGTCCGCTCCACTGTGCGGACCAGGAGTTGGCGTGAGAGCGTGGGCTCCCCGCCAAAGAAGTGAACAGCCAGACCCTCACCACCCTCTTCTCTTACTCTGTCGGCGTACCAGGAGAGGGTCTTTTCAACAGCGTTCCAGGGGGTCTCCTCTCCGTCGAAATCGCGCCCGAAACCGCAGTGGGGACAGCTCATGTTGCATCGCCGAGAGGTGATAATCCCCAAGAAGGCGGGACGGAAGGCACCCGAAACGGGGGTAGGGGAGGCCGGTTCCAGCAGGCGATGCAGCGGGGAGTCTCCAGGGACAGTTGTGGGAAGCGAGCCATCTCTGAGGGCCGAAGCGAAGGGAGTGTTGGCCAGGAGGGTCACCCGGGACAGGGGGGCGTGAACCAGCCACGCCGATGGCAATTGAAGGGCGAAGATGGAGTTGCTTGGAGGGGACTGCATAGGGGGAGAGAAGCCTCAGTTTGGGTAGTAGTAGGAGTAGGAATAGGATCTGGAGCCCCTGGATCGGTAGCTCTTGGATGGGGAGCTGTTCCGGTTTCCTTTGCGGGGATTCGAGGCGACATTCCCAGCGACACAGTTGCATGTGCACACGGAACCGGAGGGCAGATCGGTTCCGCAGGGTAGGGTCATGGTGACCGTTCCTCCGCTTTCCAGGCGTCGAGTGACGGTGATCCCCTTGATTCGATCGTCGCTGCTCTCGATATCCATGAGGCAAGCAGAGACCTTCTTCTCGGTGTCCCAGACGATGATGCGCCCCTCTTCATCTCCCGAGGCCAGAGAGTCCTTACCCACCGAGGTGATTGCAGTGATGGACTTCTTGTGTCCAGTATAGAGTCCCACCATTCGCTTCGAGGAGATGGAGTAGAACCCGAGCTTCTTCTCGTCTATCCCAAGGAGCAGAGAGTCCGAGTCCTTTCCGAATTCAATGAGCGACAGCGCCTTCTTCGAGGGGCGATGGATTTCGGGAGCGGGGTCTCCCCCCAGATTCCAGACCGCTACCCGGCCGGTCTTGAGGATACCCGCCACCTTGGAACCGTCTTTGGACAGGGCAATGCGGAGAACCTCGGAAGGGGCCTCGACTCGATTCGCTGTTTGCCCGGGTTCCATCTGGAGCCAGACAATTCCCCTGTCATCCACCTGCTGAACCAACCTGCCTCCAGCGGAAAGCTGGGGATAGGTTCCCGAGACAGGGAAATCGAGGAGTGCTCGTGTTGCCGGCGAGTCGTCGAAGTAGTTGACCCACCAGAGGCGTTTTTGCCAATCCAACAGGAGGAGCTTGTCTCCACTTGCTGAGAACCACAAGCCACGAGGAGAGGGGAGCTTCCCATCGGAGGTGTGGCCGAGTTCATTCAGGGGTTCTCCCCCGTGCATGCTGCGAAGAACCTGTCCCGTTGTGGCATCGAAGAAGCTCAGATTCCCGTCGTCGTCGATTGCAGCGAGCCTCTTCCCTTCCGGGCTTACGGCAAGAAAACGAGGAACCATGGTGCTGTCGGAAGTAGCCAGCTCAGAGCCGTCTGGAAGGGAGAGCATCGTTGAACCCTGGGCGAACGACCGAGGAACAAAGAGCCCCTTCCCCTCCCGGGTGAAGGTTACGATGGTTGGACATTTGTTGAAGGATCGCATCAGTGCACCGAGAGGGGCGCTCCATACCTTGGTTTTCCCCTCCTTGCCAACCGAGACAAAGCACTCACTGACCGGGTGGCCGGTGAGATCAGTAATCGCCTTGGAATGGGCCAAAGCGCCCTTGTCGCATTTGCCGCTGCCCGACTGCACTGCCTGTGCATCGTCACTCAAAGTCGATAGAGCCCCCACCGTCGAGAGTCCAATTGCGGCTTTGACAAAGCTCCTTCTGGTGAGCATTCCCGGCTCGTGCTCAACGATGGCGAAAACTTCCGGCTCGGGCTTCTT
>CALFHQ010000336.1 GCA_937876385.1 uncultured Pseudomonadota bacterium | reverse complement strand
ACGGGTCGCTCGGTAAAGGCGCGCTCCGGGAACCTTCGCCTCGATCCTCACATCCAGTGACCACTGCCCCCGGTGGGTGAATTGGTAGTCGAATTGAGACGGCCCCTCGTTGACCGAATCCAGCGTCCAACCCTCGGGGAGTTGGAGTGCTCCGGCGTCATCTTTCAGCAAGGTGCTGGCCTTTTCCGGGGAGGCCAAGGCGGGAACCGCGGTGCCCATGGTCAACAGTAGAACAACCAACCAGCGTGCTAGCATTTCACGAACTCCTGTGGCGAAGGCCTCAATCAAAAGACCCACGAATGGATCTCTGGAAAAGGGCAACCGGCCCCCTGCATCCCGGGGTTCCAGCGGAGGGAAAGCAGTGAGTAAGAATCGCACGAAAGGGCCGAACCGTCAACCGAACGCACGCCAGGATCGGCCCCATAACATTTCGACGGCTTTCCGAGTTCACGGGCCGCTTTTCGCTTGAAATTGAATCAGCGAACCGCTACGTTGGAAATTGGTCAGACCAATTCGTGTTTCTGGCCGAAATGGAGAGGCATATGAGCACATCCGAGAGCGAAGCCAGGACCGCTGTTTTTGAGGGCAGGGAAGAGATGACAGGCGCTGCCGAGCGGTCCCTCAAGTTCACCGGGGACGTCATCAAACGTTGGGGGCCGCGGGTACCCGGGGGAAAGGTCACGGCGGAGGTTGCCGGGCACATCCTTGAAGAGATGAAGAAGGTCTCCGATTCTGCGTGGTCGGAGCGATTCCGCTTTACGCCGCTGGGTTTCCTATCCTTCCTCAGCATCGGCGCTGCCTTGTACATCTTAGCCTTGATCTCTCTGTTCATGGGCTGGGTTGTGGTGGCAGCTATCATTCTGGCGTTGTCGGGGGCCATCTCCATCTTGGAGTTTGTCTTCTATCGCGAGGCGGTGGATTGGGCCCTTCCCCACGCGGAGGGGAACAACGTCATCGGGCAGATCGAGCCGGAGGGTGAAGTCAAGCAACAAATCATAGTCAGTGGGCATCACGACAGTGCCTACATTTTCACCTACCTCGAGCGATGTCCGAAGTACTACTTTCTTCGCACCCTTTCGACCTACCTGTTGGTGATGCTCATCACCGCGGCGACCATTGTTGCGGCGGTGTGGCAGTTGGCCACCGGGGCGACTCCTGAGTGGGTCGGGGTGTTGAGGTGGATTATGGTGGGTGGCCTCGTGATGGTACTTCCCCTCTTCTTCTTCCTTGACCTCAAGGGAACTCCTGGTGCTGGCGACAACTTGATTGCTACTGCCATGGCATTGGAATTGGGACGATACTTCAAGGGGAAGAAGGATGCCGGAGAGGGGCTCAAGCACACGCGCCTCTGGATTGTGAGTTTCGATGCGGAGGAAGCGGGGCTTCGAGGCTCCAGAGCGTTTGTCAAGGAGCACGAAAAGGAACTCAAGGAGGTTCCCACCTACTTGTACAATGTTGACAGCGTTTATGAGTTGAAGCACCTGAAGTTCATCACCGCGGATCTCAATGGAACGATGCCTCTGTCTCCCGGGGTTTACAACGATCTCGTCGCCATCGCCAATGACCTGGGGTACCAGGCGCAGAAATTGAAGATCATCATTGGTGCCGGGGCAACCGATGCAGCGGAGTTTGCCAAGGTTGGGATTGAGGGCTCCACTCTCATTGCGATGCGAAGTGAGACCTTCATGACCGATGTCGCCTATCACACCAGCCGAGACACGGTGGACGCCATCGAGCCCCAGGCCGTGGTAGCTTCTCTGGAGATCGGTCAGGCCTTCGTCCATCGTCGGGATTCCGGAATTGCTGCTGGTTGAACGATCCTTTCTCCCCCGCTCTCGCTCGCCCATTCCCCGTTTGAGATCCCCTGAACCCGCTGAATGTGCCATCCTTGTTGTTCAGGCACTGACCGGGAGGGTCTCGCTTCACCGGTAGGCTTGCCGCTTTGGCCACTCCGTTGTACCATCGCACACGAACTCTCCAGTGGGGGTCAGCACCGCATGTTCCCAGCCTCAGTTCTACCTCCTTCTTCCCTGATGCCCACGATCATCCTGGTCCTCTTCCTGTCCTGGGCGGTCTTTTTTTGCGCAGTGGGTTGGTTGTTGTGGCGAGGCGTTTCACGGCGATCCACCACCCCGCTTCCCGTTTTCTTGTTGTTGTCGGGGGGAGCGCTGGGCTTGCTCATGTCCCAACTCTTCTCTCCGGGGATTCCGGTTTTGTCGACATTTACCGGGTTGGGGCATATCGCCTCTGCTGTGAAGATCCTTCGGCTGGAGTGGTTTCTGGCTTTCCCCCCCGGGTATCCCTTGACTGTGCCCTCGTGGGCAGCGGTGGTGATGTCTGTAGTGGGTGAAGGCCCCGAAGGCTTCTCTCTGGCCACTCAGATCCTTGCCGCTGTTGGGATTGTTGGCTGCGGAACCCTTTCCTGGGTCTGGTTTGGGCGAGTCTGGGCTGTAGTGGCCACAATGGGAATGCTCGCCGTTTCTCCCCTTCTTCTTCTCTTTGCGGGATCCGATGCCCTGAGCGTAGGGGCCTTTGCGTTGGCACCCTGGGTGGTCGTCTTCGCTGTTGGCTTCCTTCGGGCAACCGATGGGAGCCGTGGGCACCTCCTGGGACTGGTTTCGTCGTCGGTTCTGTTCCTTCAAACCCGCCCGGAGAGCCCCCTTCCTTTCCTCGTCTTGCCACTGGTTGTGTGGGGGGTTGTGGGGAAGGAGCATCGCCCATGGCGGAAGCTCAACACCGCGGTTTGGATGGGCGCCATCCTCATCCTTCCATACGGACTCATGACGGCATCTCATCTCTTTTTGGGAGAAGGGGTTCACAATCTGCACCTCTACTTCATTCCATGGGTGTTGACGATCCTGGTGTTCCTGGCGATGGCTGAATCAAAGGTGTGGAAGAGTGAGGTCGGGCTGGAACGCCTGGCGTTGTCAGTGGCTCTGGGGGCGGTTCTGATTCTGGGGTGGCTTTACGCCGGGCTCTATTCGGCAGGATGGAGCTTTTTCTCTCCGGGGTTGTGGAGACACGACTCCTTTGGGGGGAATTGGTCCCTTCTTACCGTCCTGTTTTGGGTTTTCAATCCAAAACTGGTGCCTTTCCTTGTCATCCTCGTGGTGCTCGCCACTCTGGCGAGTCCCGGGCTGTTTGGCTCTCGCTTTGCGGGGATGTCTCTGGTCTTGCTGTTTGCCTCGTTTTGCGTGGCTTCCCTGATCAAGGGGACGGGGGAGATCCCCTTCTTTGGAGCTCGAACTCAGCTTGCGACCCTGGTTCCCTTTTCTCTGGTCTTCGGTGTGGGAATGGAGCGCCTGGTGCGAACTCGAAGTCGAGGCACTCGTTGGGCCATCATCGCCCTGGTTCTTTTTGTTCCGCTCCCTTTCCTGTTGGCCAATGTCAGCCATTTGGACTACGCCCCCCAACGGGAATACCGCTTCTTGCGGGGAGCGGTTGCGCAGTTGCCCCCGGGGTCTTCGTTGTTTCTTCCAGACGATGAGCTGTCGGGGCAAGAAGGAGACGGCGAGACGACCGGGCAAGGCACGATGTTCGACCTGTTTCGCTGCGAAAGCTGGCCGGAGGGGTTGGGGATTCCAGAGGAAGCCGGGCTCAAGGTGGAACCGATGAGCCGCCTTCTTGATGGGGTCGAAGAGGACTTCGATGCAGACAAGCGGTTCGTCTATCTGGGGCTGGCGTGTTTGCGAACGGGTGGCACCGGGGAGAGGGCCAGTTGCACGCGTGTACAGAAGACCTTTGCGTTGGAGTTGCAAGGGGAGGTTCAGATTCCTGTGGTGATGTACGAGGCGGACTTCCTTGAGTCCATCGGAATCGTTCACACCCGGGCTCGACTTGGATTGTATCGGGTGGTGGGGCTCCGCTAGAAGCCGCTAAACAGGATCTTGTTGATTCACAATCAAACAGGGTCAGGTTGGGCAGTGAGCG
>CALFHQ010000335.1 GCA_937876385.1 uncultured Pseudomonadota bacterium | reverse complement strand
CCCGACATCGCAGCCCATCAAACTCATCCCCAGCAGCAGCATCGCAATAGGTACCAAAGACAATCGAAACCCGCCCATGGTTCTCCTCCCTTTTCGTCCAGTCAGTGGCCTTCCAACCATCCAACTGTACTGAAGTTTTCCCGGGAATCCAATACTGCCCGCCGTGCCTATCCGACTCCAATTTCGTCGAAATCGAGAGGAACCGCTTCCTGCGACTGGAAATTACTGAAACAAGGTGTATTCTTACCCTGGTGGGACGTTGCCCCATCTGCCCAATCAGACACAAGGGGGAATCATGCATTACCGGTACTACTGTCCCAAATGCAACGGGACACTCAACCCGAATACGAAGATCATCTTGCGAGCCAGCTTCGAAGGGAAGAGTTCGTTGATTCTTTTTCATACGAGCCCGGGAAACTACGAGGCAATATTGTCCGATGACCTCGCCTTGAAGCGGGGCAACATGGTGGATCTTTCCTGTCCCATTTGTACCGAGTCTCTGGTCAGCCGCGCCGACAAGAATCTGGCTGAGATTGGCTTCTTCACCGACGACGGCGTTGAGGGAATGGTGGAATTTTCCCGGAAATACGGGGAACAAGCGACCTTCTTTGTGACTCGAGAGTCCATTCGCTCTTACGGGCACGACGCCGACTTGTACGGCAATCTCAATTTCATGGGAGTCTCCCTCAAGAAAGACGACTGACACCATCGTGGGGTGAACCATGTGCCTGATTCTCCTTGCCTGGAAGGTCCACCCCGACTTCCCTCTCGTCATCGCTGCCAATCGAGATGAGTTTCATGCGCGCCCAGCGCGGCCGATGGGTTGGTGGCCAGAGAATGAGAACATCCTTGCCGGCAAGGATCTCAAGGAGGGGGGTACCTGGTTGGGTGTCCACAGAGACGGCACCTTCGCTTCCCTCACAAATTATCGAGATCCAAAGAGTCACCGTCCAGATGCAGCGACCCGCGGTGCCCTCGTCCTGGACTACCTGAATGGTGAATCTCCCCCCGATGCTTTCCTCCAGCGGTTGGCTCAAGATAACCGCACATTCAACGGATACAACCTCATTGCGGGCAACCGAGACGAAGCCTTTGTCTATTCCAATGTGGATGGGGTGATGCATCCAGTCGAGCCGGGGGTGCACGGTGTGAGCAATCACCTCTGGGACACGCCGTGGCCCAAAGTCGAAAAGGGGCGGCGTTTTCTGTCGTCGGTATTGAACCTGGATCCCAGCAGTTGGTCCCGTTCGCTGATGCAGTTCCTTTCCGACTCCACTCCGGCAACCGACGCATCTCTGCCCGACACCGGGGTGGGCATCGACATGGAACGACCGCTGTCAGCCCCCTTCGTGAAGATGCCCGATTATGCGTACGGAACTCGATGCTCCACGGTAGTCACGGTTCACAAAGGGGGACTGTTGGTGGCCACGGAACGGTCTTTTGATTCGAGGGGAGAACTGAGTGGAGAAACCACCCTTCGAGGTCAGGTGGGGTAGGGTCCGACCAACTACTTTTGCATGTGCACATCCATCTGCGGAAAGGGAATGCTGATTCCAGCGCCATCGAGAGCCTTCTTTCCTCCCTCATTGAGGGCGAAGAACACGTCCCAATAGTCTTCCTTCTTCACCCAGCCACGAACGGCGAAGTTCACCGAGCTGTCTCCCAAAGACAGAACCTTGACCACCGGCTCAGGATTCTTCATGACTCTGGCTTCATTCTCCAGCAGCGCGGCGAAGGTCGCCTTCGCCTTGTCAATGTCATCTCCGTAGCTTATTCCGAAGACCAGGTCCACTCGACGAGTATCCTCTCGGGAGTAGTTCACGACGTTTCCGTTTGCCAGGGGGCCGTTTGGAATGATCACCACTTTGTTGTCGGGTGTCTTCAAGGTTGTGTGGAAAATGGAGATGTTGTCCACCGTTCCGGCGACCCCCTGGGCCTCGATGTACTCTCCAACCCGCATGGGCTGAAAGACGGCCAGGAGGACTCCACCGGCGAAGTTGGACAAACTTCCCTGGAGTGCCAAACCGACGGCCAGGCCGGCAGCACCGATGAGTGCTACCAGCGAGGTCATCTCAACACCGAGCATAGAGATCACCGAAACGACGACAATGAGCTTGGCCATTACCCGAACGATGGAGCCCACAAAGGGACGAATGGTCTCGTTGATACCCTTCTTTTCCATTTGGGCGACGAGCCATCGGGAGAGCCAGTTTGCGAGGGCAAACCCGACGTAGAACACCACAATGGCGAGGATCACTTTGGGAGCATAGTCCACTGCTTTGGCAACAATCAGGTTCAAGATCTCATCGAACGTCATGACAGAGCCTCCTCCAAATCACGCTGAAAGTAGAAACACTTGTCTGAGTATTAGAAGTACCATCGCGCATTAAGGCCCCCGGCGATACCAAAACCGACCCCGGTTCCGTGCTCTCCCACGACAACCAGCACAGGGACGGCTTCCAGGTTCAAATCGATGGGCACCTTCTTGAACTGAAAGCCAATGCCGATTGGGAGTTCCACACCAACACCGACATAAGCGTCATGACTTCCATGTCCTCTCCAACTGTACGAGAACACGTTGATGCCCGGTCCCCAGAACCAGGCCAGGTCGGCGAATTCCCAACTCGCCAGAGTGGTGGGCCACCACAAAAAGTCGAGGCGGCCGCCAATCCCCAGCCAGTCTCCCCCAAACCACAGGGACAGGTCCGCCTGCAGAGAGGTCTTCTGGGTCAGGAAGTAGTTGGCGCTGAGTCCGTTGCCGGGGTAGCCGACGTGGAGCCCCAGACCAAACTTCCCAGCGGATTGAATGTTGGAGCCAGCATAGGCAGCGGGAGCAGTGAGGAAGAACACAGCGAGGATGGAAAAGAGAACAAGAACTCGTCTCATGGCAGAAGCCTCCAGTTGTTAATTGCTGTAAAAAATAGGGCTTCAGTGAGGCATAGACAAGGGGGGGAACCCCCTATTTATGGTGAAACAGAAAACAGCCTGCGACGACCATTGGTAAAGTCCAACTCCAACATCTGTTCGTCGGTAGATATTCGAGTGGTCCAGTCTCCGTATTCAACCGAAGAGTAAGCATTCTCCCATCGAGGATAGGGGCCCAGATCCACGGGATTCCCTGCCACGGTCATGGGGCCCTCCCAGCCGACCTGGACG
>CALFHQ010000334.1 GCA_937876385.1 uncultured Pseudomonadota bacterium | reverse complement strand
GAACAACGTCAACATCACCCTGCTATCCGGCGCCCCGGCTTCCTATGTCCTCTCCATGGCCTCCCCGCGCTATGCCCATCGAGAACTTCTCCCCCTGGCCGATGGAGCCGAGATGCAGCCCCAATTGGGCGCTGACACCCCCGACGACATTCTCTATGACATGGAGGCGACATACGGTTCCTTTGCCGGTCGAGGGGCTGCCGGTTCCTATTCGGCGTCTTACGGTGTCGGTGGGGGCGGCGCGGTGGGCTACGGATCCTCTGGTTCCATCGGCTACTCATCAGTCTCGGAAGCCCCCAGTTCGCTGCTGTCTGTTGGAGAGACCGTGGACGCACCAGAGACCGTGGCGAAGGTCGAAAAGGAAATCTCCACCTACACCGCCTTGTCCCCAACGAGCATCCCCGCCGGTTCGTCTGGACTCGTTCCCATCATGAGCCGCAAGTTGCCCGGGAAACTGTTTACTCGAATCAACGACAGCCTCGAAGCCCACACTTGCACCCTGGTGGACAACAACACTGGCCTCGTGCTTCAGCCGGGCATCGCAACAGTCTACATCGACGGACGATTTCGTGGACAGATGCCCGTGGATCGCATGCAACCGGCGCAGCGAGTCACCTGGTGCTTTGGCGCCGACATGGACGTTTCCGCTGACCGAACCATCAAGACCACTTCCGAGCCCAAGGTCATGACCTGGACAAACGACACCCTGTGGCTCCACTCCATCGTCCGGGAAACCCGCAGCTACAACATTGAGAACCTGTCAGGGCAAGCCAGACAGACCGCAGTGGAAATCGTCCTCCCGTCGAACTCTCGCCTCGTTTCCCCCAAGGATTCCCTCGCCGGCGGCTCGGGAGAGCACTATGTCCTGTTCTCAGTCCCCGCTCGCAACGAGATGGGAACCACCGTGGTCATCGAGAAGGGAATCCAAACACAAATCCCCTTGAACACCACTTCGCTGCGTCCCTACCGAAACAATCCCTCCGTCCCCGAAGCGGCTCGAGGGCCCATCGAGGACGCCTGGACTCTCGTCTCGAAAATCGAAGTCCTGCAAATCGAAATCAACCAGGGGACCATGAACATGCAGGAACTCCAAACCCGAAGCGCTCGAGTCAAAGAAGACCTCCGTGCCATCCCTCAAGGTGCTGCCGGAGGCAAGGCCGTTCAACAGATGGTCCAAGACTTGAACCGCCTGGAAGCTTCCATCCGGCGCATCGAGGAATCCGCCAAAGCGAAGAACAAAGAGATTGAAGAGCTGACGGCGAAATTGGACGGCGTCATGAAACCGCTGACCCCGAATCACTGAGTCAAACAATCACAGACGAAAATCGGCAACCGGCTCCAAAGGCACGGGAGGGAAAATCTGCCCGTGGCAAGGCGGCATGGAGTTGTACACAAAATCCACTTCAATGGACGAGATGCCTCCTCCTGGAATGCGATGGGGTTTGTACGGCCCACGCACCAGAACCATCTCCATGTTCATGCTGAGTCCCAAAATTGCGACGGGGGCACCGGAGCGAATGGAACGCAGAGAGTTCGACCAGGGAAACTCCGGAACCAACACATGTCCCGAACCAAAGGAGGTAGCTTCCAGCACGGGTTCCACCTTCAAAGTTCCGTCTGCAGAAACAAATCCGGCGAACTTCAGAACATCAGGGCGAGCCAGGAACTTGCGAGTCCATGGGGTCATGGCCCCACCCCTTCCAGCCAGTCCTCCCAGCCGCAAGGGAAGCGAGGTAGAAACCCCGACTGCGGTTCGGGCCAGAGGCAAGGTTCCCCGCCGGTCCAGGGAAATCAAGTCGAAGAAGTGAACGGTGTTGATGCCGAAGTAGGAGTTGTACCGAAACATCGGCTTCTCGTTGAACTGCTGATACACGGGCCCCTCCCGAGTCAGACCGGTCCAGCGTGCCGATCCGCCCCAGATGCGGCGGTCCAGGGTCATGACGAAGAACCCCACTTCCCTTCGTTCCTGCATGTACGACTTCGAATGCCCGACGCAAAACTCGCCCAACGCCATCTCACTGGCCGACAAAGCCAGAAGACTTGAGAGCATCGAGAGGTGGGGGCGCCCCTTGCCATCCGTCGTGCAAACCACCGCAATTTTTCCCTCGGGGGAGAGTGCAGTGACATCGTCAGCGGAAAACCCGCTTCTTGCATTCTTCATGTTCAACCTTCCTGGGGCTTCAAGTCGCCCCGTTTCGCCGAACCGGTCCATGCCACGACATCGGCGGGGATCCCCTGTTCTACTGCAATGGCCACCAGCCGATCCATGTTGGAAGCCGCTAGTAGTTCCGCCTCTTCGTAGGGCCAGAAACGTTCCAGTCGAGCGTATTTGTCTTTGCACAGGTTGTTGAAGGCGCACAACTCCCAGCGTTCGATGGAGTCGAAGCTTGCCAATCGGGTGGCGATGGCTTTGATGTTCATTTCAGAATCGGTATCCCCGGGGATGAGCGGCGTTCGAATCCACAGTTTCGTCGTGCCATCCACAACCCGCGGATGATTTGCCACGGCTTCCAGATTCTCGAAAACCCTCTGGTTGTCTTGTCCTGTCAGCCGCTTGTGGTCAATGGGATCCACAACCTTCACGTCGTACAAAAGCAAATCTGCGTGCTCCAACAGTTCCAGGAGGGGCCTTCTGACGCAATGACCACAGGTGTCAACGGCGACATGGATTCCCATCTCCCGCAAAGCCGACGACAATTCCACAACAAAGGCGCTCTGCAACGTCGGCTCCCCCCCCGAGATGGTCACTCCCCCTCCCGAACGCCGAAAATAGGCCTCGTCGTGGGCCAATTCCAAAGCCAAAGCTTTCGCTTCCCGGCGGGTCCCCAAGAGTTCTAAGGCCGTTGACGGACAGGTCTCCACGCAGATTCCACATCCGTCGCACAACCCCCGGTCAATGGCAATCCCTTCTGGAGTCATCGACAGCGCTTCGAGGGGACAAACCTCCAGACACGACCGACACCCGATGCATCGGGACCCAACCCACTGCAGTTCAGGAAACGAAGCGATGCTCTCGGGATTGTGACACCACCGGCAGGCCAGCGAGCACCCCTTCAAGAACACCGTGGTGCGCAGTCCCGGGCCGTCCTCAGTGGACATTCGCTGAATCTCCAGGACAAGTCCCGTAGATTCAGAACGTCTTGTGGGAGAGACGGGC
>CALFHQ010000333.1 GCA_937876385.1 uncultured Pseudomonadota bacterium | reverse complement strand
AGGAAGCGCTAGCCGTTAAACGCCCAGCGACCCTGCTCAAGGAACTGTGTCTCGTGCAGAAGGACTTGGACCATCTGATGGATGAGCTGGCCCAGGAAAAGAGGTTCGCCGAACTCTCAGGGGCACCCAACCGACCGAAGATGCAACAACTGGCTGTGTACATAGTGCCCATGGAGAAGCGACTTGCTCTGCTGGCCCGTCGCTTCAAGGAACTGGGAAAGAAGGCCTATTCACCGAAGCTGTGCCAGTAAGCGGCGCGAACCGGGCGCTGAGGCTACGGGGATTCCGGCAACTTCTCAATGCCCTCAAACCAATTCTCTCCCTTCTGCTCCTTTTGCCCCCCGGAAGGGACCTTCGGTTGGGTAGAGGGACTTGTTGAGTCTCGTTTGTGAGCCCTGGCTTTTGGACGGTGGCCCCGAGGCTTGAGGTCCACCGAGTCGAAAAGGGCCGCATCAGCGGCCACATCGGGTTGTGAAGCCGTCTCTTCGCTACCGTCATAAGGTACATCTCGGGTGACAGCAGAGGATCCGTCGGCGCCCGTGCGCACGGCCGCCACTGGTGTCGCATCGCGCATCGGCTCTTGCGCAACCTCGAGGGACGATTCGACAACCTCCATCCCTCCAGAGTGGGTATCGGCAAGAGGCTCGGAAACCGAATGGACATCCAGGTCGAGGGGAAGAGAAGAACCCACTAAGTGCTTCTGCACGTCGGGCGAAGACACCGGCGAAAGGTTCTCCACCGGTTCTATGCCGGGGCAGTCGGGATTCCAATGGATCCACAGGAAGCCGCCTGCCGCGATGATGGCCACGAGAATAACGGCGATGGCCACCCAATTCGCCGGTCCTTTGCCGGACGCAAGAGGGGCGCTCTCTGGAGCGGCCTGTGTCTCATCCAGGCCGTAGTCCAAAACCCCTGTCGGTGCCACTGGAAGAGCGTCCGCCGGGAGGGTTTCGGCGTCCGCCAGGGCAGACGCCATTCGCTGGGTGTGAGTCCCTTGCACAAGATCCTGGGTTCCACCAGGAGGGAATTCCACAGACGGGGTCTCTGCCACCCCGGTTTCAGCCCGTGAGATCTCGGTGAAGCCCAGGGGTTCCATGGGAAAAGCCTGGGTCTCGTCCTCCGCTGAGACGTTGGCCCCGGCCCCGAGAAGGGCTGTCCGGAAGGCCCCTGCGTCGGGATAGCGCTGGTCTGGGTCTTTTTGCAGCGCCTTTCGAAGGAAGGTGTCCAGGGCCGGGGGAATACGCACGTCGGGGTTCTTGTCGTGCACGGAAACCGGGTGATCCTGGACGTGCATCATCATTACCTGAGCGGGGGTGTCCCCTTCGAAGAGGGGGCGACCGGTGAGAAGCTCGTAGAGCACCACTGCCAAGGCATACAGATCCGTCTCTGCTCGAGCACCCTGCCCGGATACCTGCTCGGGGCTCAGATACCTCGGTGTGCCACACAACATCCCCGATCGTGTCATGGGGCCATCCACCGGCTCATCAAGAACCTTGGCGATTCCGAAGTCCACCAGCTTGGCGAAATCTCTGCCTTCACGCTGGGTTACAAAGATGTTGTCGGGCTTGATGTCTCGATGAAGGATTCCTTTGCTATGGGCCTCTCCCAGAGACAGGGCCACCTGAGCCGTGAGATCCACGGCGCGTCGGTACGGAACCCGCACGAGCTGACGCAGCAACCGGGAGAGAGGCATTCCCTCGAGGAGCTCCATTGCGTAGTAAAGAGTCCCGTCGTCGGTGACTCCTGAATCGAAAATGGTCACAGTGTGGGGATTGGTCAGGGAGGCAATGGCTCTTGCCTCGGTGAGGAAACGCTTCACCGCCGTTTCGTCCTGGACAATCTCCCGCCGCACAACCTTCACCGCCACCGCTCTCTGGAGCATCTGGTGTTCTGCGCGGTAGACAACCCCCATCCCGCCCCGCCCAATCTGGGAGACAATCTTGTACCGTCCATCGATGACCTCCCCGATGAGGTCATCCTTGGGCACCTCAATGAGGGGAGAGCGATCCTTCGGACATCGCAGCGTCTCGGGGGGAAAACGGTCGCCACAAGTTGGGCAGTATCGAACAAAAGGCAAGTCTTGCACTCCATTCGTTGGGTCGTTGTCAGTCTGCCGGGCGGCTTGTCTACACTGTAGCGAAGATTGGCGTGGGAGAGAAGGCCGAATTCAGCGCCCCTTTGCTTTGACATGAGGGCACCGGGCGTGGAGAATGTGATAATCGAAAGAATCGTAACACTGGAATGGTACGGACTACTCACTGCGGGAGAGGAAGATGGAAGGGAGAGCATTTCGAGGGAAGAGCAAGCTCATGTTTGCCTTGATTCCGCTGTTTCTGGTCGCTTGCGGAGGGGACGATTCCGACATCGCCACTGTGCGATTGACCAACGACTTCAACAACGCCGAGATGGACTTCCAACCGCCGTGGACCATCTGTGAATCATCCTATCTGGACACCGAGTTCGGTCTCGTGGGCATCGGGGAGACGAGTTCGGAGATGGAAGTAGTTCCCGGGCTGGACTATGTCTTGATGGTGGCAGCGTGGGATGACCCGACATGCTCTCCGGAAAACTGTTTGCCCATTGCGAGCAAGTCGGAGGAGGAGGTTGTTCCGGGGCAAACGCGAACCATCGCAATCAACCTGCCGAACCACCAGGGACCCTGCCCACCGGAGGGCGTTGCGCCGATCCCCCAGGCTCAGTACGAGCGAATTTTGGAGCTATGGCCGGCGTATGGATTCAAACCCTACGACAACCGAACTGAGAATCCACAGTGCAGCGAGTAGGAATCTTTCAAGCGAGGCTCCTGGCCATCATCTCTGGTGCTCTGGTTGTAGCGGGAACTTGCTCCGGCTGCGATTTGGACAACCCGGAGGTTGTTGTGGTGAACATGACAGAGGAGAATATTCTCCTCAAGAACATCAGCTTCAGAGGCGCGCTGTGGGAAGGAGTGTTGGAATATGGCGAGTCCAGCTCGGTGGCGAGGTGCCTGCCTGGGATGGACCGAGTGCACTTCCAGAAACTGGTCGTCACAAAGGGGTGTGAGGAATCTGCGGCAGAGGACGCAGATGTTCAAACGGGCGACCTCTCATTCGAGGAAGTCGTGGACGAGTCAACGGCACTTTCCATGGCTCCAAACTGGTTCAACTACCAGACAGTGACGGTGGTAGAAGTCCATTCCGGCGATTACCGGGTGTTGGAGATTCGGCTTGACGACATGGAGCAGGATTTCAGTACCCCGGGACCCTACGGACATTGAGCATGACAAAGTTGCAGCCCATTTTGGCGATTCTGGGAGTCTTGCTTGTCCATTGCTTCATTGCCGGGGGCTTGGAAGCGCAGGAAAATCCGGGCAGGGTGGTGGACGACTCCGACTCCGACGCCGCCTGCGAAGTTGTGGTCTGGGGGAATCGACCCATTGAGGAGGATGCCACTCAAGACAGCGTGGAAATTCCGGGGGAGGCCTTGCAGGACAGCGCGCGGGGGAGCGCCCTCGAGGCGTTGGCGTCACACAGTGGTGGGATCTACGTGACTGGTCATGGCGCTCTCCACGGGGTCGCCAACGGTGCGTCAGGTTCGGTGCATGTCAGAGGGCTTGGGGGCAGTCCCAATTCTCAGGTGCTGGTAGTGGAGGATGGGGTGCCGGACTATATGGGAATATTCGGTCACCCGATCCCCGATGCCTATGTGCCCTTT
>CALFHQ010000332.1 GCA_937876385.1 uncultured Pseudomonadota bacterium | reverse complement strand
GCTTCGAGGAGGCGATCCAGCCACAGATCCACCAGGTCAAAGTAAGTGTCGACCCCCAGTTCTCCCGTAACAGAGAGGGGCACGATGACTGCAGATGCTGAAACCTTCTGGCAGATCCGCTCGATCTTATTCGTGTCGAAGTAGTTGGCAGCGAAGATGACCTTGACCTTGTCCCTGTTCATCAGGTCCACCAGATTGGCGACGTCCTGGGCTGATGGCGGGATGCCTGGCTTGGGCTCCACTTCTCCGACAAAGTCGAGCCCGAACACCTGCGCAAAGTAGGTCCAGTTCTTGTGAAACGAGACCAACTTCACCCCACGCAAAGGGAGGGCCTTTTTCATCCACCCACCAAGGTGCTCAATGAGCAATTTTCCCTTGAATTTCTTCTTCTTCAGGAAGGAGATGAGGTTTCCCCTGCGAGCCAGCTTTGTGAGAGTCTTGGAGCCGATGAGCGCCACCAACTCCTTGCCGAACATGCGGTGGTCGATTTCATCCTGGAATTTGCGCAACTGAGCCTTGTAGAAAGCCTCGTTGGCGCTGTCGTTCTTGATGAGGCCGATGGTGATGTTGCGAGCCACCAGCTTCATGGTGAGCGGGTTGGTGTGGAAGTGGGGGTTTCCAAAAACGTGGACATCCCCGGCGCTCTTGTCGTAGCTCGTGGGAATCTCCAACTTCTCCACCCCGTATTGCACCGCCACATAACCGGGTCGCCCCTCTCGAATCCGGCCGTTTCCCGACTTGTCGATGAGGGCTGGGAGCCACATTTCGAGATCCAGACCGGTGGCGATGAGAATGTCTGCATCCGCCAAAAGCTGAGCAAAAGAGGGCTTGGGGCGCACCTGGTGCGGGTCCTGGTCCCCCTGAATGATGTTGGATACGGTAACGAAGTCTCCCCCGAGGGCTCGCGCCACGAAGGCGTAATCTGCTGAGGTCGTTACGATCTTGAGCTTCTTCGCCGAAGCGTCCGCCGGTGCGAAAACCACTCCGCTCAGGAGGATCAGGAACGACATAATCACTCTATCAAACATGGCAGAACCTCCTAGTATCGTTCGTGTTTGTGGGGCCCAGCAGCAAAGGAAAGCTGGAGCAGGGCTCGATGTTCGAGATCAACGTCGGGGCGGGATATGGCGTTGTACTCCACCCGAATCCGGACGAACTCGCTTTGCCACCAGGTGACGTACGGAGTCGCCTGCCAGATGAACTCGTCGGCTCCCCCGGATTCTCGAAAGAGGCGCACGAGGTCGCCTCGAATTCCCAAGGAGAGGTTCCTCTTCACAAGCCCTTCGACATAGCTGTACATCCCCCAGAAATCCATGGTGCGAGGAGTCGAACTCCCTTCCAGGCCGGGGAACTGCTGACGGACATAGAGGCCCTCCGTTCGCCACAAGAACCCCTTATAGGATGCTTGATCCAGAGGACTCCAGTTGAGGGTCATGTCGAACCCCCCAACGGTGGTGGTTCTAAGATCCTCATTGGAGGAGTTTCCAGGCGGCGGATTGGCTTCGTCGGAAGGAGCCATCGTGTCCACCAAAGTACCCATCGCGGCCATGCCCGAAAGACCCCCTAACCCCGAGTCGTTCGTTGGAACTCCTCGCCGGTGGTTGAATCCAACCATCCCAGTGAGGTTGAACTCGAAGTAGGTGTTTCGGCTCAAATCCCAGTAGCTCTTCAATCGCAGGAGCGTCGTGGGTACGCTGAAGAACTCGCCGGAGAAGGCTTCGTCGTTTTGCCCGTTGGTGACCTGTAAAATGAGCTCGTTGGCGTCGGCCCACACCGCGGGCATGAGCCAATTGAGGGAGATTCCAGTCTGGACGAGGCCTTCCGGGCCAAAGGGAATCTTGAGCATCCAGGGGTATTCGAATTGATCCAGGCTATGCTGATGCCAACGGTTCACCACGCCGAGGTCCTGTCTAAGCAACCCCAACGACAGGTTGATGCGGGGAAGAATCCCTGCATAGACGATGAACCCTTCCTCCAGAGATGCCCCTTCGGGTCCCACGGCCACAGCGACCTTCATGAAGGAGAAGGGGTCCAAAGTGCTTTGAAGATGAATGGCCAGCTCCCGGATGTGAAATCCGCTGCGCATGAGGTCGCTGTACTCTCGACCGTCCTGGTAGACCCCGACGGCGTATGCGTCCAACTCCGCCGAAATCTCTGGGTTCAAGGCTTGAAGTGCCCGGCTTTTTCCCTGAAACTCGATGGGATTCAGGTCGTCGGACTCCTCTTCGGTGGCCATAGCAGAGTTCTGGAGCATCTCCATCTCCAGCTCCTCTACCCGCTTTTCGAGCTGTTCCACTCGGGCTGATTCGTCAGTTGATTGTGCAAGAGCCGGGAAAACCAGACCGGTCAATCCCACGACCCAGATAGCAAACAAGGTTCGCTTCATGCTGTATTGTCTCCGTGTTCAATGCCACAGATCCCCGCTAGCGGGGAAACCCGAGGCGTCGATTTTCGATGCGGCTTCGATGATGTTCAGGTCGCTGTGGACCCGCTCGATCAGGAGACAGGAGGGGAGTGTTTGGGCGCTCGAATGACCGGATGCTCGCTCTCTTGAAGTTGCGACCCGGTGTTCGGGGCCTCAAGGGTCGCGTGTTCCTCGATGGCACACACCAACTGGGCAGGTCTTATGGGTTGAACGTGTGACAGGTCGAACAGGAATTTGCTCCAGTCGTCGTGCTGAAGCGCTTCGTCTACTGGAATAGAATCTTCGGGGGAACCGTTGAAGGTGGTTCCCATGGATTCGAATTGATGGTGCTGGTGACAGTACCCCTGGTGGCCGACGGCCAAGGACCAGTACAACGTCAGCGGCGCTGCGACTTGAAAGCCGATGGCCAAAACGACCCAGATCGCCAGATGATGCTTATGTCCTCTCAAACTCTCCACCCCAGCGCCAGCTCAATATGCCGGTCGCTCCCTCAACATTCGCCAATCATCGGCACACTGTTTGCCGTTGTCAATCCTCTTAAAAACGTCCAACCAGGAAAGGTCTCAGTGCCCTGGACTACCCTGTCTTCGGCGCACACCGGCAACAGTCCCCAGAAAGGCCAGAACCAGGAATATCCACGAGAAAGCGAAGTCCCCTCGGGGCAGAGAAGTCACCTGGCATCCAGAGGAGTCGCCGGCAGGTTCCGTCGAGGGTGGATTGACATCGTCCCCGGGATTGTCCGGAGTCTCGGGTTCCACGCAGTTGTCGTCAACTTCCCCGTTGCAGTCGTTGTCCTTTCCATCGCAAATCTCGGCGCTCTTGGCACCCACCGACTTATCCAGGTCGTCGCAGTCGTGGAGGCCGTTGAGACCGTCTCCATCTGCGTCTCCGTAAATGCAGGTGCCGAAGCCATCGACCCCTTCCCAGACGGGAATCAAGCAAGCGCCATACGAACCAAAGAGGTCGCAGTCGCTGTCCTGCATACAGATGGGTAGACAAGCCCAACTGCCCATGTGCTTTCCACACTCAAGGCCGTCGGTACACTGAGTCGCCGGGGCACCATCCCTGGTGCAAGCCCCTTCCAGCGGGATTCCTTTGGTGGCGAGGCAGTCAAATCGGTTCAGGAAGGACGGACCACAAGCAAATCCCTCCAAACAGGTTCCATCCCCAGGGGTGCAATCGGTGGGGGGAGCACAACTCTCCATTTCCGAGGCACAAAACTCCCAGGAACACGCCGCTGAGTCGCCATACAGCCCGAGGGTTCCCGCGCAGTGGTCCTCAAAACAGCTTTGAAGAGTCACGAAACTTGACCTGGCCTCGGCCGTACCGGCGCCATAACAATCGCCCAGACACGCCTGGTCAGACGCACAACCCGAACTGCAGTCCACAACCGTCGCGCAGTCATCGGTGCCAGGTTCTAAGGGGGAACAGATGAACCACTGGTCCTTGCAAACCCCTTCGCCGCAGTCCAAAGCTGCTGGATCACGAATGTCGCCGCAGGAACTGTTGATGCATGCCACCAAGGCTGACGCCTGGTCATTCCCTTCGGGGGTCGCCAAAGCGAAACAGTGTGTCGCACACTCGGTGTCACTCAGTCCGCAGGCCTGAAGGCACTCGAACGTCGAGAAGCAATCCGCCTTGCGACAAACTCCGTCGTGGCAGACTCCGTCAGCAAAACACGCTTCTGGACAGGTGCAAATCAAAGGGTCTTCGTTGCAATCGGTGGGGGGAGGATCGATGAGGTCCATGAACCAATCGTAGTAGTAATCCACTCGCATCTGACTCGACGGACCCAGGCACGGGTCGCCGCTTCCAGACCAACCCGTGGATACCGTTCCGACAACCTGCCAGTTTCCGTTGATTTGCAGGAAACCAGGCCCCCCTGAATCCCCAAAGCAGGTTCCAGTGTTTCCCGCCGGACTGGTGAAAGCCGCTTCGCTATAGGAGTCAATGGGGACGGCGGTAGAACGCTTGACCCCGGAGCCGGTGGAGTATGTGCCGTTGGTGGCTCCGTAGCCGACATACACGACATTGTCCCCGATGAATGAACCGTCAAAGGGGGTCGAACTCAACGGGTAGGTGGGTACCCCGTTTATGGGGTGCGACAAGTGCGCCAGCGCAACATCGTTGAGGACCAGCAGAGGGGCGTATCCCGGATGAACGTAGAAGGCGTCAATGGAGTAGAAGGTTCCGTTGCTCGGCTTGCCCCACCACTCGGGGTTGGCGTCGGGACCCAGGTAGAACTCTGTCGTGTAGGGGGTGGGGGTGAAGTTCTCCGAGGGGGACAAGCAGTGTGCCGCCGTCAGAACCCATTCCGGATCCACCAGGGTCGCAGTGCAGAACGAGCCGGTGTAGCCATACCCCGGCATCGTCGCCGTGAGGGCACCCACGCCCGCCCAACCGCTCTCAATTTGTCCATTGACGATGGCCAGATTGTCTTGCTCGTGGTTGGGAGAGGTCCCGTCAACGGAGGGACAAGCCGGTAGCAGTAGAAGGAGGGCCAGAGCACTCCAGATGGTTCCTCGCCGCATGCAAACCTCCTGGTTGGGCTCGACGGTCATCGAACCCGTGGGCGATGCTGCAAGAGTAGACCAATCCAACCGGCGCAAGTCAAGAAGGTTCGAGTTCAAGGGGCTGAAATTGCCGTTGTCGATTGAAATCGAAGGGGCATTGGACCTACACTGAAGCCTCACCAGGAGAGAATCATGGGGAAGTGTCTTGCCGGTCGTTCAGTTTTCATGTTGATGCTCCTCCCTCTAATCGGTTCTGGATGTGCCGCTCCGGCTTCGAAATCCGCACCCGATTCCGGTCAGTTGGCAGAGGTCTGGGGATGGGATTCCTACTCCAACGATGGGAACGGAGGGCCTTTGGACAGCCGGATCTCGTTGGACTACCAGGCCGAGGTGTTGGACTTGTCCACCCTGCACGACGCCACAGACGGCGGGGACGAAATGGACCCATTCGACGTTGCAGCGGACGATTCAACGGTTCCCCAGGAGGTCGTCTCGACAACCACGATGGAGCAGTTTGACGCCATCTTGGCGCAAGAGGACCTGGCCCTCCTCGAATCCTTCCTTGATGGCTACGACGGCCCCCTCTGGGTCGAAGACCGGTGCCTCATCGTGACAAAATATGACTCCGGAACAGAGGTCCATGTGCGCGGGTCCATTAACGGGTGGGAGTTGGGAGACACCCTGGAGGAGATTCCCTTTGCCCCCGGGGTGTACTACCGATTCTTCGATTCGTCCGGGTGGGAGCCCGTGGAGACCTACAAGCTGTTTGCCCAAGAGAGCTGGTTTCGAGACCCCCTCAATCGCTACTTTCGCTTCTCCGATGTGGCCCTCGATAGCGCCATTCACGCCCAGGGGACCAGCCGCCTGGCGCTCGTGGAGGGGGTGTGGTCTCCCCAACTCAACAACGAGCGAAACCTCTATGTTTACGTCCCAGCAGCCGCTTTTGGTGAACCGCAACGCCGTTTTCCGGTGCTCTTCATGCAAGATGGCTTCAACATCTTCTCCAATCCCATGGCACCCTTTGGAAATTGGGGTGTGGAATCAACCGCCGATGAGCTCATCGCCGGAGGGGAGATCGAGCCTCTCATTGTTGTGGGCATCGACACCAACGACCGCATGAACGAATACCTCTACACCGACCTCAGCATCGAACGAGAGGGAGAGACCATTCAAATCGACCCCCACCTCGATGCCTACCTCGAGTTTGTCGTCGACACGGTGCTTCCGCTGGTGTCCTCCCAATTCCCGACGCTGGCCGGTGCTAAGGCCACCGGAATCGCCGGCTCCTCCCTTGGCGGTATCTCCTCTTTCTACATGGCCTGGAAACGCCCCGATGTGTTTGGCAAGGTGGCCGCACTTTCAAGCTCTTTCTGGGTCGGGGAAAGTGGAAGCGGCACAGAAGACTACCCATCCATGCGGGAAGTCATCGACAGTGCGCCTCCCACCGCTCCCCAACTGGCCCTGAAAATCTACCTCGACTCCGGGGACGGAGGGTGGGTCGCCACGGCCGAGTCGTCGGCATCGGGCGATGGCTACCCCAGCGACGCCCGGGCCTACACCGACTGGACTCGAAACAAACTCATCGCCCTGGGTTTTGACAATCGCGGTGAGTGGGATACCGACGACGACCTCGCCTCACCCCCCGACGACCTCCCGCTGACCACCGATCCGGGCGACGTCCCCACTCTCTTCTGGACTTCCCAACCCAGCAGCGACTACACGGGGTGGGACGACTACCTGGGGGCTGGCTCCAACCTCCTTCACCTCGTGGGACAAGGGCACATCCACAACGAAGCGGCGTGGAAGGCGAGATTCCCTTGCGCATTGCGCTTTTTGTGGGGGCAGTAGCCGCAAGAACCCATGGAAACATCCCCCCCAATCCCATGGTCAAACCACCGCTCGCCACCTTCCCTCTTCTCTCAGATAGCTCGTTGACCGCATGGGCGCTTGACTTCAATTGCTGGCGTACCTACTTTCTGCCGAGTCACTTCTCGGGAGTCTGTTCACGTGATGTTGGTCTCATACCATCGACTTGGCTATCCAAAGTACAAATGGGGATTGACGGATCTGGCTGCCTGGGCTAACGTGGATGGGTTCCAGAATGACAGGTGAATAGTGTTCAAAATTGTTTCAAAAAGATATTTTTCTTTATCTCAAGGCATCAAAACGGAACCCGTGGAGGCAGAAATGAGGTCTTTGTTCAAGAGAAGCTCGCTTCTGGTTGCTATTGTGGCGTTGTTCTCTGCTGCGGCTTGCAGCAGCTCCTCTTCTGAGGAAGGCGACGTCAGCGTCGATGTTCAAATCGACCAGCAGACCGAAGTGACCCAGTGCACAACCGACGACGAGTGTGTTTCAGACAACGTGTGTGAGCAGGGAACGTGTGACAACGGCGCCTGCACATTCACAC
>CALFHQ010000331.1 GCA_937876385.1 uncultured Pseudomonadota bacterium | reverse complement strand
CGGAGATTCTTCGAGACGTTGTTGGGCGGGTGGAGTCGGTGGAAGACGGGCCGGACGGCCGCTTCAAAGCCCGAGTTTCCTACCCGGTTGAAGCCGTCGCCGGGGAGCTGCCTCAGTTCATTAATGTCCTGTTTGGAAACATCAGTCTCCAACCGGGAGTGAAAGTCGTCGATGTGGAGCTGCCCCCCTCCTTTCTTCGGTGGTTCAAAGGGCCGAGATTCGGAATCGCCGGGTTGAGAAAGCACCTCCAGGTATCCATTCGACCCCTCATATGCACTGCCGTCAAACCCATGGGGCTCTCCTCCAAGGAGCTGGCAGAACACGCCTACCTCTTTGCTGCCGGAGGGGTGGACATGGTGAAAGACGACCACGGCCTCTCCAACCAGCCTTTCAGCCGATTCAAAGAGCGCACAGAGCGTTGCGTGGATGCCGTCCAACGAGGAAACCGAGAGGGGAGCAACCGTTGCGTCTTTGTTCCCAATGTCTCTGGACCTGCTCACCAGGTCCTGGAGCGTGCCAGGTTCGCTGCTGAAGCGGGAGCCGGCGGTCTCCTTGTGTCCCCGGGACTGGTGGGTTTTGATACCATGCGAATGCTCGCCGATGACGAGTCCATCGGGCTTCCTATCTTGAGCCACCCCGCCTTCCTTGGTTCCATGCTCACTTCTGCGGAAGGGGGGATTGAGCACGCGGTCTTGCTGGGAACGTTGAATCGTCTGGCCGGGGCCGATGCGGTGGTGTTCCCTTCCTACGGCGGGCGCTTCTCGTTTACTCAGGCGCAGTGCCAAAGCACCCGAGACGGCCTCCTCAAGACGCTGGGCAGAATTGCCCCCGCATGGCCTGCTCCAGGAGGGGGAATGACCCTCGACCGGATTCCGGAACTGGTGAAGTTCTACGGTCTCGACACGATGCTCCTCATTGGAGGAGATTTGCACCGCCCCGGACCTGATCTGGCAGCAAACTCCCGGGCGTTTCGGCGGGCGGTGTTAGCGACCCGATGACTCGGTTGGGCAATCTGGAATTTCGATGAATTGACAGCCGTCGGGGTAGAAGCAGACGTCCACCGTGCAGGGGTCGCCATCATCGCAGACAAGCGGCTCTCCTTTGCACTCATTCTGGTGGCAGACGTCCCCGGCGGTGCAGGGGTCGCTGTCGTCGCAGAAGACCCCGTCAAGCACCGTAACCACACACCCTCCCGGCCCCATGCACACCGACGACATGCAGGCGTTGTCGTTGGGGCATGTTTCCTCATCCACTACGCCGTTGCAGTTGTTGTCTTCGCCGTCGCACAACTCCTTCGTGGGCCATTTTGCATTGCAATCGGAGACCCCGTAAGGCGCGCATTCGCGTTCACCGGGGCACTCCCCGAAGGCGTTCTTCTTTAGACATTGGGTCGTCAAGCGGTTGAGCTTCGACCAACCGGTGCAACTGCACGCTCCGGATTTGGGAAGGCATTGGGGGACAACTTGCCCCTCGGCGGTGACGCTGGCTTCACACCCGTAACCCAACGGGCACTCCCAGTCTTCTACGCATCCGGCGCCGCAAAAGCCCCCCATGTCGGAGCCATAGTTCACGCACCGGGCCCCGTGGGATTCCCCCTCGAACTCGCAGTCCGTGGAGTGGTTGCAGGGCATGCACAGTGTCGCTCGAGGGGAGCGGCAGATGGCGTCAAAGAGGGCACTGTAATCGCAGTAGAATGGGGTAGGGCAGTCCTCAGGAAACTCGCAAAGGCGGGTGCAGACTCGGTTTCCTTCGTGCAGCGTGGCGACACCATAGTAGCACAGATCTTCGTCAAGGGAGATCTCCCCCACGCAACCTTGCCCTGGAAGGCAGTGGGTCTCGTCCTCCTCCAAATCGACGGTTTCCATCTCCTGGAAGCTGTCGATCCGGTTGAGAGCATCGGCTGTGTCGACAGCCAGGCAATCGGGGTGCATGCATGAGACGTCGCAGGGGGCTTCATCCCCCTGGCAGACAACACACTCCTCCTGGCCGCATCCAACCACAAGCAGGAACACCCCAAACAGCCAGATTTTGATTTTCATGGAACCCCTCGCTGACGAACCGAACCCGCCACAATAGAACAGCAACTCCCCAGGCACTCACATTTGATCACACAGTCCGCTGCAAAGCGCCCTGGGTACCCATTTTCTGTACTTTCGGGTGCCCTCTGGATATACTTCCCCGGACGTTTGGAAGTGCCTGTTAATGCGGGGGAGTAAATGAGAATTTGGTGGGTTGTTGGGCCTCTTCTGGTGGGTTTCGTGTTTTCGTGCGCCGGCGGTTCGGGCGACCAGGATGGAGACGACTCCGGGGCCACCGCCGACAACCGTTGGGTACTTGATTCCAGCGATTCCACCAAAGATTCCACCCCCATCTTTTCCGACATCAACCCGGTAGACGCGAAGGAAATATGGGACTTCTCCGGCTACGAGACGGTTGATCTATGGACTCCCGACCTCCCCGTGGACCCCGACTGCCCGAAAGGCTCCGGGTGCTTTGGCGACCCGTGCCTGGCAAACGGCGACTGCTGGTCGGACCTTTGCATCTATCATATGGGCAACCAGATCTGCAGCAAGTACTGCACCGAAGAGTGTCCCGCCGGTTTTGAATGCAAACAGTTGGGGGCCGGTGGACCCGACGAGAAATACGGCTGCGTCTCCAACTTGAGCCACCTCT
>CALFHQ010000330.1 GCA_937876385.1 uncultured Pseudomonadota bacterium | reverse complement strand
CCGGATACGCCATTGTCCACCATCATGCCAAGTTCGTGATACTCGGCGGAGGGCTCGCAGGGCTCGCTGCCGCAATGGAGTTCCAGCGCCTGGGAGTCGATGATTTCGTCATTATCGAAGGCGCCGACGAATGCGGCGGAATCGCCCGCACAAGCCACGATGCCGGTTGGGAGATTGACCTACTTCCGCACGTATTCTTCCCCGCCAGAGAAGACATCAAACAGTTGTATAGAGAGCTCGTCCCCGACAGCCACGAGACCCTCGCTGACCTGGGAGTGTTCCTCGACGGGAACTACCTCCCCTACCCCTTCCAACTCAACATTCATGCCTTGCCCCACGACAAGCGGGTGGAATGCCTCGCCTCCTATTTCACCGCACTGGAGCAATCTTGCCGCACAGCAACAAATACGAACAACTTCGAGTCTTTTCTGAACTCCCGGTTCGGAACTGCCATTGTTGATACGTTTTTTCGTCCGTACAACGAGAAGCTATGGCAGACTTCCCTGGGGACACTCTCCACCGATTGGGTCCACCACAAGATTGACTCCGTGGACCACATCGACATGGCCCACAGCTTCCTGGGGCCCAGAGAATTGGGAGAACGACCCTTCGGTGCCCACGCCCGTTTCCTCTACCCTGACGTCGGAGGCATTCAGCGCCTCCCCGACGCAATGGCTGCACGTGTGGGCCCTGAACACATTCAACTCAACACTCGAGTTCTCTCAGTGAACGGCAAGCGCAAAGAAGTACACACCGACAAGGGAGTCTTTGGCTACCAGCGGGCTGTCTGGACCCTCCCTGCCAACCGGGCCGGGTCGGTCCTGGGAGTGGCCTTCGGGTCCGCACAGGCGCTCAGCCACAACATCGTCACATCCGTGCATCTGGTGGTCTCCGAAGTCATCGCCCCGAAGACTCACTGGCTCTATGTCACCGACTCCTCGTTGAGCCCTTACCGAATCACCCGCATGGACCTCTTGAGCCATCGTGACTACGGGGGAAACATCCCACTCATCGTAGAAGTCTCCCATCCCAGCCAAAGCCCCCCGCCCGAACCGAGGGCCGTCATCGCCAAAGTTGTCGAAGACCTGGTCACTATGCGCTTTCTCTCGAGCCCCGAGGTGGTGAAGGAACGAGCTTCCCATCGATTCTCTCCCGCCTACGTCATCCACGACCGCGCTCGGCCCCGTCGCATCAGACAGGTCCACGACGCCATGCGCAGGCGCGGGGTGATTCCAGCGGGCCGTTTCGGCGAGTGGCACTTTTTCAACATGGACCACTCCATAGACTCAGGGCAGCGTGCTGCCCGAGAGGCTGTGGACTCCACATCCAGAGGACAACGATGAATCGAAGACTCCTCAAAGCGGCTTGGGTGCTCTCTCTTGCATGTTCCGCCGGCTGTTCGCAAGACCCCTTCATGGGCACCTCAGATACCTTCATCGGGGAATCGGACGTCGGATGGGGTGACCTTCCCGCCGACCTTCCCGCCGACCTCGACACCTCCGCAGACGTTGTAGACCTGACAGATGTCCAGCTCCCCGACGACCTCTCAGATGACCTGGCCATGGATGATACCGAACTGTTGCTTCCGGAAACCTTCGACCTCACCGACGGAGGCCTCGAAGAAGTTGCCGACATCGCCGACACAGACACGGCCCCGGATTGCAACTGTGAGCCCCCCACCCTCTCCCTCACCGTCAACGACATTCCGCCAGAGCTCAACGGCTCCATGCCCTTCCTCAACGCCGATTTCGAAGAGCAATCGTTCTACCTGGCCCTGCCCACTCACGGATTCCTGTGGAACCTCCAACTGAACTGCCCCTGCGGCTGTCCCGAGGGCTCTTTGCTCGTCACCACTTCGCAAACCGTAGGAGAGCTGGCCGCTGACAGCAACCTGGCAGCGAATTTTGCTCCGACCGGCACGCCAGGCTCCTACATCTGGCGAGTTCCAGAAGACCACTCCTTTGCTCCCGGGGAAGCCGCATTCCTCTTTGCCCAGGTGGAAGACGTCTGCGGCTTCACGGCGACCGCCGAACCTCTCCAGGTAGCCTTTGTTGCGCCCACACCGCAGCTTCTCCCCTTCGACATCGAAGATCCCTGGCTCTTTGTACACAGTCGAGACTTCATGACCATCACGACCTCGGTGGACAACACCGGCACCCATCACCTGGACTTCGTTACCGAGCCAAATGGCCTCCCCGATTTCCAGGAAGACCTGTGGGCTCTGGGGCTCGGAACCCCCAATCCCACCCCGGAATTCGCCGATGTATCATGCGGACCCTTCCTGGGCGGCAACGAGTGCCTGGTCTTCCTCGTCCTCAATGAGGTACGCAAACAGAACATGCTCTTCTTCGGCTGCCCGGACGGCGACCTGGCCTCCCCGGACTGCCCCCAGATCCGATTCTATATCGAGGGGGAAGCGGATGCCCCGAACCCCCTGGACTTTCAGTACGAAACCCTGGACGGCAGCGAATCCACTCGCCGCTTTTCCATGATTGGGTTTGGAGGCAGAGACCCCGACGGCCCCTACTTCGGATACAGCGAAAGCGTCGATTTTCGA
>CALFHQ010000329.1 GCA_937876385.1 uncultured Pseudomonadota bacterium | reverse complement strand
GGCGGTGACTCCTTCGGAAGCCTGGACTCCGTTGGCCACATGGGTGATTCCCAGGAGGTCACCTGCGCAAATGGAGGGGTTCGTGCAGGAGGGGGGAACTGCTACGGCACCGGCCATTCTCACCGGTTGGTCGAGGGCAGCGTAGGCGCTGTAGGGAACATTTTGGCAGTTCCAATCCAAAGGGTTGGTGTTGGTGGAGCCTCGGGAGCATCGACGGCTGAGTGCTGTGGCGCTTGCGATGTTCCTTCCAACGAACCAGTATGCGTCCTGAGATTCGCCATTCTCCCCGAGGAGTCGAGCGCCCCAGACGTCACCGAGGGTTCCAAACAGGGAGTTCATTGCGTTGAGTGCGGTGGTGAGTCCGACGTCCTTGGTCCATCCCCCGGCACCCTTGCGAAGGACTCTTACCCCATCGTCGGTGGTTCCGACAGCAACACCGTGGGACATTCGGGTCAATCGCATGTCGTGTTGTTGGCTTTCGAAGTGGACGGTCAGAAACTCTCCATCTTTAAAGGAAGAGACATAGCTCGTTTCGGTCCCATATGGGCTGGTGACATAGCCGGTGGAGTAGAAGAACTGATTGAAGAAGTCCACATCAAAGAATCCGGCTCCCACCTTGTCCGCCACGGGGATCAAGCTGGTCTGGGACCATCCCACACATTTTCCCGAGAAGCATCGGTCGAAGAGGCTTGTATCGAGGGCGTCGTCGCATGGGGTAAGTTGAGCCACGTTGTCACACTGGGAGCAGATATCGACTCCCGAAGCGCAGACACCCCCCGAGCAGGCGTCCGAGAGGGTGCAGGGGTCGCCGTCATCGCAGGGCGCCGTGTTGGGTACCTGGGCGCAGCCTGTACCCGGGACACACTGGTCGTCGGTGCACGGATTGCCGTCGTCGCAGGAGAGATTGCTGGGGACATGAACGCAGGAGCCGCCGTTGCATGTGTCGGTGGTGCATGGGTCGTTGTCGTCGCAGTTTTTTGGCGCGTGTTGGCAGCTCCCGTTGGCATCGCAGGTGTCCTGAGTGCAGGCATTGCCGTCATCACAAT
>CALFHQ010000328.1 GCA_937876385.1 uncultured Pseudomonadota bacterium | reverse complement strand
GGCTCGGGGAATCCCTTACTTCGGAACCGGTGGTTTTTGACCAGGTCGCCTACTTCACGACCCAGACCTACGGTTCGGGAGCCTGCGATACGGGCATTGGTCGCCTGTGGGGTGTTGACTTTGATGGCGACGATCCCAACAGCGTAGACGACGTCATTCCCGCTCTTGACGAAGACGGCGAGGCGCTGACGCAAGACAACGTTTTGTACATCGAATTTGAGGGCTCAGAGTTGTTGGGCCTTGCTCTGGTACAACGCCCCAGTTGCTTCGACAACGCCAGCGACTACGCCCCTTGGAATGGCGGAACCGCTTCGGCGACTGTGCCCGCCGGGGGAGAGTCCTACAATCCCACTGGCTCCTCGTCGCAGTCTTTCTCCGGGGCATCCTCGGGGAACCTGGAGTTGGTGGTGCAGACGGGGCAAACCGGGGTATCGAGCCCCGAGATGGAACCTCCGGCCGGTTCGGGTACGGTGAGCACGGGCAACAAGGCCATTCAGAAACTGACACCGCCTTCCCAGAGCGTCTTCTCGACGTCCTGGGGCCTCATCTTCGACTGATGAACAACTTCCGTAACAACTGGTTCCTCGGACTGTTCTTTGTGGTCGGGCTGCTGGGATGTTCCCGGACAAATCAGGCTCCTGCTCCTGAATCTTCCGACCTTGCGCCGGCAGCCGAGCGGGAGTTGCCAAAGCTCCAAATCCCCGACCCTGCCCCCCTCCTCGAGACGGGTCTTGTTCCCGCCGCGGATCAGCCTGTGCCCGGTTTCCTCTTGCCCGATGGGCTGGAGCTAACAGAGCGTCAAGGGCTGAATCGAACGTATCGCACCCAGACCTCCATCGAGTCTCTGGTGGGGTTCTATCAGGGGCAAGGCTTCGTGGTGGAGCGACACCCCGAGGGGGCGACAGTTACTCGCCAGGGACATCCAGGGAAGTTGAATCTGGTTCGATCGGGGCACAAGTGGAACTACCTGATCTTCCTCTTGCAGTCTCGCGAAGAGGAGACCACCGCAGAGGTCCCGGAAAGCACCCCTCCAAAGGAGGAGATGCGTTCTCTCCACGAGGCTGTGAAGCAGTCGGTGAAATCCGGCGACGCCAAAGTGAAGGTGCACCTGCCCAGCGATTTTCCCCAGTAATAGGCGACGTCTTCGCCCTGGACCCTCATTCCTGCGGTGCGCCGAAGGTCTCCATGGCTATTTCCTTCCACAAAACCGCGGCCGTGGTCGGTCCAGAGTTGCCCGGAATCGGTTCGTGGTCGTCGCTTCCCACCCATACCACCAACACATGCTCACTTACGATTCCAGCAAACCAGGCGTCGGTGCCGTCGGTGGTGGTTCCCGTCTTTCCAGCCACGACCAGCCCGGGGATCGATGCGTGACGCCCGGTACCTTCCTCGACCACGGCGTGAAGACCGGGAAGAACGGCGTCAACTGCTGTCCTGGAGGCCTCTCCCAGGCAGAATCGAGGGGCTTCCCCGACGGGATTTCCCATGCCGTCGACAATATGCCAGATGAGAGTTGGGGTGGGTGCACACGCACCGTAATTGGCCAGCAAGGAGTAGCACTGGGCCAGTTCCATGGGGCTCATCTCGACGTTCCCGAGGGCCAGCGAGAGGTTATCTCCCTCAATTTCAGGCAGTCCCCACTGTCTCCACTTTTCCAGGAAAGGCGCCAACTGCAACTTCCGCAGCGTTCGTACAGCCGCAGTGTTGGAAGAATGTGCCAGGGCGTCTGTGAGAGTAGGAGTGCCCTTCAGGCGATGAGTATCCCGAACTCTCCACTTTCGGCCACCGGCCCCCGGAAGGTCGATGGAGCCGATGGGAACTTCGGTGTCCGCCTCCCATCCCAAAATCTCCGCCGCTGCCAGATAGAGAAACGGTTTGATGGTCGAGCCCACTTGTCGGTGGGCGCTGATGGCACGATTGAAGGGATGGTATCGATGGTCCACCCCGCCGTACACCGCCAGAACGGCGCCCGTTGGGGCGTGCAGGAGAACAGCGGCAATCTGGGGTTCCACCAGAGGTTGGAGGAGCACCTCTTCGGTAACCCAGGGCGAAGCCAACAGCACCT
>CALFHQ010000327.1 GCA_937876385.1 uncultured Pseudomonadota bacterium | reverse complement strand
TCAGGTTGATTTTCTGGACCGGCATCTGCTGGGGGGGCGAGATCAACGCCGCCATGGAAGCAGGGATGGTGCCGCAACTTCCCAAAGTCCGGGCCATCATGGATCGCACAATGGAGTTGGACGACAAGTACTACTTCTCGGCCGTGTACATCTTCTACGGAACCTTCTGGGCAGGACGTTCCGAGATGCTGGGCGGGAATGCCGAGAAGGGTAGGGAGTACTTCGAGAAGGCCGTCGAACTCACGAAAGGGCGTTTCCTCTTGTGGAAGTTCATGTTTGCCAAGGTGTACGCCGTGCAGGCTCAAAAGCCGGCACTCTACGTGTCCTTGCTGACAGAGGTCGTGAATGCCCCTACTGACATTGATACCGACGCCAATCGACTCGCCAACCAGATGGCTCGAACCGAAGCCCGTCGATTCCTGGACAAGGTAACTGACTTCTTCCCCGACTATGTGGCTCCGAAGGCTCCTGGCGCCTTCGTGGAAGAAGATATTGACGACTTGGACTTGGACTGATTTCCGGAGGATACCAATCATGAAACTGTTTGCTTTGAGTTTGATGGCAGCGATGCTACTGGCCGTGTTCCCCAACAGCGTGAACGCAGAAGAAGACTTCATCATCACCGTTGCAACGGTGGCACCCAAGGGATCGATGTGGGTCCGGGAGATGGAGAAACTCGACAAGAAGATTCGCGAAAAGACCGATGGCCACGTCCAGTTCAAATTCTATCCCGGCGGCGTCGCCGGTGATGACAAGACCATGGTGCAGAAGATTCGTGGCGGACAGCTTGTCGGCGCTGGACTCACCGGTGTTGGACTCGGCGAAATCTTCCCCGGAATCCGCGTCATCGAAGCTCCATTCACTTTCCGGGACTACAAAGAAGTCGACTACGTCATGCGGAAACTGTCGAAGTGGTTCAAAAAACAGTTCGAAAAGCAGGGCTTCAAGGTTCTGGGTTGGACGGACCAGGGCTTCGTCTATCTGATGTCCCAGAAAGAAATCAAGAGTGTCGACGATGTGAAAACCGCCAAGCCTTGGGTTTGGGACGTTGACCCCGTTGGTCAGGCGACATTCAAGGCATTCGGCATCAGCCCCGTTGCCCTCTCCCTGGAAAACGTCTCCACATCCCTCGACAGCGGAATGATTGACACCATCTACATCTCCCCGGTAGCGGCCCTCGCACTGGGTTGGTACAAACGAGTGAAATTCTATGTGGATTTCCCCATCACCAACGGCGCAGGCGCAATCGTCATCTCCAAGGAGTTCTTCGACAAGATGCCCCCCAAATACCAGGTCATCGTCGAGACCCTGTCTGCTCAATACCTCCGCGCTTTGAGCAACAAGACACGTAAGGAGAACGACCACGAGCGAAGCACCCTTGAGAAGAACGGCATCAAGCGGCTCGTTCCCTCCGCCGACGATGTCAAACAGTTCATGGCAGTCGGGATCAAGGCCGCCGATTCTCTCGCCGGCAACCTCTACTCGAAGAAACTCCTGAAGAAAGTGAGAGACTTGCTCAATGAATACCGAAACAAGTAAGGCCGGAAACAAAGAGAGCTCCTGGTTCCAGCGAGTCGACAACGTCGTTCAACGAATTGAGGGCTGGGGGATCTTCATCCTCCTGAGCCTCCTCGTGGGCATGACCTTCCTTCAGGTGGTGCTCCGGAACATCCCTGGGATGGACTCCTACGTCTGGTTGGACACTCTGAGTCGATGGCTCGTGCTGTGGGTCGGCCTGTTGGGCGCGTCCCTAGCAGTGGCCTGGGAAAAGCACATCTCCATTGATGTTATCAGCCGCTCGCTCCCCGAGAAACCCCGGCGAATTCTACTGTCGGTCGTGGGACTCGTGTCCCTCATTATCGTCACGGGGTTGGTCTACGGAGCCGTAGGGTACACCTTGGTCAACCACCAGGGGGAGCCCATCCCGATTCTCGCCCTTGAGTTTCTGGGAGAGGCGGCCAACGGGCGCTCTCGAGGCATTTACGACTACTCTTTCACCGACCTCGTACCTCTCTTCTTCCTTCTGATCCTGTGGCATTCCTGGGTTCGATGGGTTGGAGTGCTGGGAAAGGCACCCTGGGCGCGAATCTTTGGGTACGTCGTCGGAGCGGCTCTGATCGTCTCCACCGTCGGCCTCATCATGGGTGCATTTTCGGAAACCCAGGAAGGTGGCCTGGTCAATTTCTTTGTCGGTAGCGTCGGGAAACTCCTGGTCGCCTACCCCATGACCCTGATTCTCATCTCGCTGGCCCTGGCCATGATGGGGGCACCCCTCTATCTCGTGCTCTCGGCCGTTGCCCTCATCGGTCTCTACGCATTGCAGGATGTTCCCATCCTCAATTTCTTCCCTGACCCCGTCGGCAACATTCGAAAGAGCCCCATCTTCCTGGCCATTCCGTTGTTTACAATGGCCGGGTACTTGATGGCGGAAGGGAAAACGGCACAACGCCTGGTTGGCCTCTTTCGAGGTTTCCTCGGATGGCTTCCGGGGGGCGTGGCCATTGTGGCCCTCGTGGCCTGCTCGTTCTTCACAGCCTTCACCGGGGCTTCCGGGGTGACTATTATTGCCCTCGGCGGGCTCCTCTTCCCCATTTTGCTGGAGGACAAGTATCCCGAGAAGTTTGCCCTCGGTTTGCTCACAACAGGGGGTAGCCGTGGTCTCATCTTTCCTCCCTCGATCCCGGTGTTTCTGCTGGCGATGATCATGGGGCTCAACTGGGACGCTGCTACCAAAGACGTCCCCTTTGGAAGCGCCGTACAGCCGGCGGAAAAGCAGGCCACTGCATGTCGTCTGAAAATCGCCGAGGCTCGAGGTGTGGTGGAGCAGGCCGAACGCTACGCTGGCCAGGACCAAGCACTGGAGAACGCCGCGGATGCCGTCCTTGATGCCAAGCTGAAGGCTCTGGAAGAAGGACGGGACCCCAGCACCGTGACGGCCTCTGACGATGATTTCGAGTTGGGAGACGACGGAGACTTCGGGGAAGAACCCGGAGACGATTTTGAATTGGGGGAGGACGACTCCTTCGCCAAAGAGGAAGAGCCAGCCGACGATTTCGAGTTGGGGGACGACGACTCCTTTGCTGCTAAGACAGATGAAGCAAAAGACGAGTTCGAATTGGGGGAGGACGGCAATTTCGCTTCGGGAGATACGGCAACGGATCAGGACCCAGAAGATGCCCCGGTGGCAGTCGCTCTCGTGGACGACGAGGGACGACCCTCTCAGGGCGCTCGTCCACCCGTTCTGGACGGCCCGGCGCCGGTCGAAGAAGCCCGTATCGAAGCACCGGGGCCCGCAGATGTCTTCCTGGCCGGACTCGTGCCGGGACTCCTGCTGGTCCTCGCCATCGCCATTTTCAGCATCTTCATGGGATTCAAGAGTGGGGTCGTTCGAACTCGATTCAGACTTCCTGATGCAGGAAAGGCCCTTCTTAACGCACGTTGGGAACTGCCGATTCCTATTCTCATCGGAGTGGGAATCTTTGGGGGGTTCTTTACCCCGGCGGAGGCAGCATCGGTAACCGCTGCTTACACCCTCTTGATGCAGCTTGTCCTCTACCGGGACTTCGGCTTTGCAACCTTGAAGAAGGCCATGGTCGATAGTGTCGTTCTGGTCGGCGGAATCCTCATCATTCTGATGGCCGCTAGCGGACTTCTGAACTTCCTCGTGGATGCGAAGGTGCCAGATCTGGTGCTGGGATTCATCGAGAACATTGTCCCCGAGCAACTCTCCGTCTTTGGACTCTTTGATATTCCCAGACAGATTACGTTCCTTTTGATGCTCAACGTATTCCTGCTGGTTGTGGGCTGCATGATGGACATCTTCTCCGCCATTCTGGTGGTCTTGCCCCTCCTGCTCCCCATCTCGTACAGATTTGGAATCCACCCACTGCATCTGGCGGTGATCTTCATTACCAACCTGGAAATCGGGTACTCGACTCCTCCGGTGGGAATCAACTTGTTTGTAGCCTCCCTCCGGTTCAATCGGCCCGTAACAAAACTGTACAGCGCTTCCCTGGCTTTCCTGGCCATCATGCTGGTGGGACTCCTTCTCATCACCTACTGGCCGGCGTTGAGCCTCTGGGCCGTTGGTAGCTAGATCTTGAGAGGATGAGATGACCGCAGAACAGAAACAGTTGGTGTTCAAGGTGCTGGGAGGAGTCTTCCTCGTTGCCGCCCTCTTCAATATCGTCTTCACCTTCGTTGGGGCCGGCCGATCAGGGCTGGGAGCCTTCTTCTTCAACGACGATGAGGCCAAAGCCCTCCTTCAGGAAGTCGACAAGAGTCTCGATGCCTACCTCGTGGCTTGCGGAGATGAAACCATCGAGAACGCCTTCGACCAATCGTCCGTTGAGCTTGTGGAAAATTGGTGCAAGGCCGTGAAGACCGTGGACGAGAATTCCACCCCCGAAACCGCCGTGGCCCTCCTGCGCTACGAGAAGTTGCACTTCGGGCAGTTGACCACAGTGCTGGTCGGCGACACGGGGAACTGGGCTCGCAAGTGGCTAGAAATCATGGAAGTGGACTGCAACCTTCGGCCGAAACTCGAGCGGTTGGGGAGCATCACCGCAGGCGCTTCCTTCTCCCAGTTCCTCGCCGGTTTCCTCTTTGCCCTCGTCGGGGCGTTCTTCCTGTTCAAGAGCCGCAAACGGCATTAGCGACCCCGCACACGCACTCACTCTTCAAGGTACTTGCCCCGATTTAGGTTTGGATCTCCAATTCCTTTTGGGTGTATGATGAACGGGAAGCACTGTGCGGAGGGATTGTGCCATGGTCGAGATTCGTCCCCGGGTTGTCCTGATTGTAGAGAAACCGGAAATCCAAGCGCTATGCCTTGAGATTCTCGAAGGCTACGAGGTAGTGCAACTGGGCGTCGACGCCAGTTGGACCACCGTCCGAGAACTCAAAGACTTGCGGCTGATGGTGCTTTCCACAAGGATGCTCAACTACTGGGCCCTGCTGGAAGGCTGCCTCGAGGGAGGACACTGTCACTTCCCCGTGCTCCTCATCGCTTCAAGGCAGCAGGTGTCGGATATCTCCGAAATGTGGACCCTCCCCGATAACCTCTTCTTCTACGTCGAAGGGGAAGAAGGAGAATCGCTGCGATCAGTCCTGCTGGAGGCCTCAATGTCACAGCCTCCCGCCTCCACGGGGGGCGATGACGACGAAGATACAAAGGTGGAATGGGCCGAACTCAAGGCGGACGCCGATGAAGCCACCGGAGAATTGGCCGAGGCAGACATGGAAGGGGACGAGGATGACGAAGAGCCACCAGCGGTGCCCGAGGTAGTGGAGATTCTTGACGAAGCCACCGGAGAGGAAGACATCGCTCTGGAACTCAGCGTAGAATCCGAGGAACCCCCCGAGCTCTCCGAGGAGCTCTCCGAGGAGCTCTCCGAGGAGCTCTCCGTTGACGCTGCTGGGGACGGAGAAGCCGAGAACCTGCATCAGGAAACCGGGTCAACGACGGAATCGGAGACAGACTCCGAAGCCATTGAGCCCGCTGACCCCCGAGACCTTCGTTCGATGCGACGAGAGAATCGACAACTTAGAGGGCGAGTGGAACGGCTGGCGCAGCGTCTTGAAGAGACCCTCGCCAAACAGCGAGAGCTAATGACCCGCCATCGTGGTGGGGACGGCTCTTCTGCATTGCCAGATGTGGAAAAACAGCGCTTTCAGCGGGAAGTGGACCGCCTCGCTGGCGATGTAAAACACCTCAAAGGACAGGTCGACCAGAAGCGAAAAGAGGTAGAGCGATACAAGGCGGAACGTGGCGAGACCCACTCGCAACTGGAAACGCTCAGAACCCGAGGAACAGCCCTCGAATCAGAAAACCAGAAGCTGCGAAAGGAAGTAGACGAGTTGCACCGTCTCGCCCAGGGAAACAGTCAGCGCATAGAGGAATTGGAAGTCCTGGCCAACCGGTCGCAGGCCCTTCGAGAAGAGCTGGAGGATACTCGCAATTCGTCGCGTGAAAACCGCGAAGCGCTGGAGTTGGCCAAAAGGGAATCGCAGGAATTCCAAACCCAACTGTTTGGCCAGGAAGAGCAGGCGCAAGCAGCAGAGCGTGAGCTTGCTGTGGCTAGTCAGAAGCTCCACGAGTCCCAAAAAGAGCTTCAAGAACGTGGCACCCTCATCAAGAAGCTCAGTCGGGCGCTGGAAGACGCCGTTGGCAGGGAAGACAACGCAGCCCAAGACAAAGCACGACTCGAGGAGCAGGTCAAGGCGCTGGGAGAGCGCATCCAGGAGAGAGACCGACAGCTCCAGTCCATGTCCGACCGCGGCACAAAACAGTCAGAACGACTCCTCAAACTGGAAGGGGATCATCTCGATCTGCAAGACGAGCTGAAGAGCGCCGAGGCGGCTCGGACCGACCTGGATGGCGCGCTTTCCACCATGATTGCGGAAGCGGAACAACTCCGGCAGCAACTTGAAACGGAGCGTGGCACCCACCAGCAGACTAGAGAGGCTTTGGAGACCACCCGGGAGAAGGCGAGAAACATCGAAGGAGAACTGGAGAAGACCAGTGAACGGTGCGGGTCCGTAGAGAGAAACCTCGAAACCGCGTACCGAATGATCGATGAACGCGACCGCAAGTTGGAGGAGCAGGAGGAACTCGGGGTCTTGCTGGAGGAAGAGCACCAGCGGCTGGAGACCAACCAGAAGGCGCTGGAGGCGGCAAAGGAGAACCTGGAGCAGTCCCTGGCCGAAACCAGCGAAGGGCTGGCCCGGACACAACAGGAACTGAGCGAGACCCGGGACGCACGGGACGTCCTCGAATCACAGTTGGAAGCATCCAGGGGCGATTTGGCCGAACTGCAGCAGTCCAACGCTCAGCAGACACAAGAGTGGCAAACGCAACGAAACCTGCTTGAAGGGCGAATTCAAGAGATGGAGGAATCCCTCGGGAACCTCGAACAAAGCCGAGACGAATTGCTGCAGCAAGAGGAAAGTCATCGAGAGAGGATCGCACACCTCGAAGAGACGCAGGAACAGGAACGAAAAACCAACGCCTCCCAAAGCGCCGACCTCAAGGAGCGCTTGGAACTGGTGACCCTCGAACTGGAAGACCTGCAAGCCGCACGACAGACCCTCGAGGAGGAGCGGGATAGCCTTAGAGTAGATTTGGAAGCCGCAAAGGCCGCAGCCGAACGCTCGGCGCAAAGTGCATTGGAAGAAAGAACGGCCCTCGAAACCATGTTCTCCGAACAGGAATCGGCCACCACCAAAACCCAAAAAGAGCTCGATGAGGCTAGAAAAGGCGCCGAGGAGTTGAAACAGTCCCTCGCCGAGACACAGCAAAGCCTCACCACCCTCCAAGACGAGCACACGGCTATCGTCGTACAGAACAAAGAAACCCTGGAAGCTCTGGAACTTCAGTTGGCGGAAACGGAGAGCCTCAAGACGAGATTGGAAGCCGACCTGACTACCAGAGGCCACGAACTTCAAAGCGCCAAAGAGGAACTCTCTGGACTTCGGTTGGCCCATGAAGCTCTCAAGGATGATAACCGCGCTGAAACGGAGAAACTCTCCAATCGCCTCACCGAAGCCGAAACTCGCAGAGACGAACTCGCTGCCGAACTGGAGGTTGCCACTGAGGAAGTCGAGAGGCTTTCTGGGAAGGCCGAAAACCTGGAGGCCTCCCGAGCGGAGCTGACAGAGACCCTCGAAAGTGAACGAGCAGATTGGGAGCAGAAGAACAAGGAATGGAAAGCGACCGAGGGCGACCTTCGCCAAAAGGTCCAGTCCTTGGAGTCAGAAATCCAGAGCCTCGCCCAAGAGCTCGCCGAGGCGAAAGCCCTCCAGGAAGAATCCGTGGAAGCCGGCAAGGCGCAGGAAGAGAAGCTTACAACCCAAATCAACGCTCTTGAGAGTGAACTCAAAGAGCACAGGGAACACCTGGAGGAAGAGACCCGGCAGGTGCAAACCCTGGAAGCGTCCAGGAATGAAGCCCAAGAGCTTCTCGAACTCACCAACGAGGAGTTCGCACAGACCAAGGAGAGGCTGGAGGGGGCTCTCGAAGAACTGCAAAACGACCATGCTGCCTCGGTGGGGAGAGTGGTCGAATTGGAAGGCTCCCTGAATGAACTCCGGTCTGAACGTGACGAAGCCCAAGCAAGAGCCCAGGAATTTGAAGAGTCTGCCCAACAAGCAGAGACGAAACTCCAAGAATTGACCGAGGATCTGAAGGTCAAGGAGGCTACCCTCGAAGAGAAATCGGCGAGGCTGGAGTCGATGCTCAGCGAGCGAGAGCAGAACGGAAAGCTGATTCGGGCCATCGAGGAAGATCTGGCTCGCTACAAGGAACGAGACGAAGAAGCAGTGGACAAACTTGCTTCCCTCAGTGCTGAAATGGAGGAGATTCGAGACGACCGGGCGGCCGCATTGGCTCGCATCAAGATCCTCGAAGCGAGCCTGCATGGGCTGGAGCAGGAGAAGTCCGGCCGAAGCCACCAGTTGGACGACGCTGCCCAGAGAATCGAACATCTGGAATCACAGCTCGCCCAAACACAAGAACAACTGTCAGCGTTGGCTCAGGCTCGTGATACAGCCCTTCAAGAGATCGAGGCCCTCACCAGAAACGTCGAGGAAAGGGAAGGCACCATCGTTGCCATGGAGTCCCTCCGGAAAGAGCAGCAGGGGGACGAGCAGGAGACGCAAGAACGGTTTGAAACTCTGGAGCGAGAGTTGGAATCAGAACGCCAACGCTGCAAGGAGTTGCAAGGCTCGCTGAAGGCATTCGATAGCCAGGAGCAGGGACAAAATGACCGCTTCGAGGAGTTGAGACTGAGCCTGGAAGCGGCCCGGCAGGAGCGAGACGATGCCTTGCTCCAGTTGGAAGAAATCAAGGAACAACAGGGCGCTCTGGAAGCTCAACTGGACAAGGCTCGAGAGGCCATGGAGACCCCATTGGGCAAGCTCCAGGAAGCGGTCGGACACCTGAAAGAGAAGGACGCCCGGATTGCCGAGCTGGAATCGGCGCTGAACACCCTCGAAGAGGAACGGGACGAAACCGTCGAGGTCGTCCTGGATGGCGAATTGGAAGGCGAAGTGATGGACATGGAAGGGGGCGTTCTGGAAGGCCAGGTCGTCGCCATTCAGGCCGAACTGGACGCAGCTCTCGAACAACTGACGCAGTACAGAAGCCAACTGGAAGAGCGAGAAGGTCAGTTGACGAATGCTCAGTCCCAGTTGACGGAAGCCAGCATGCGAATGAAAGAGGTGGACAAGGAACTCGGGCAGTCCGCACCAAAGGCGCAACTCCAAGCCGCGGTTCGACACACGGCGGCTCTGGAGCAGTCCGCTGAACAGCTCCGAAACGTCCTAAAGGCAGCGGTCCATCGACACGGTGCGTTGCTGCAACTCCTGACCCAACGAGAGAAACGGGAACAACAGTTGCTCACCGCTCTTGACCAAATCAAAGGAGCCTCCGAGCCTACCACTCCGGGGTTCGAGGTGCTGGAAGAGCTGGAGGTCGCACGCAAGGCGTTGGCGGAGCAACGTGATCTCGCCAGTGGTCTGAAGCGCAAGCTCGAGGAAACCGACCAGCAGATGGAGGTCTTGCAGCGACAAGCGGGCG
>CALFHQ010000326.1 GCA_937876385.1 uncultured Pseudomonadota bacterium | reverse complement strand
CGACAACGACCTGGAAGCCACTGTGACCACTTTCGGATTCGACACAGCGATCAACACTGCGGTGGATGCACTGGACAAGCTCCATTCCACTGCCGAATCCCACGAACGGGTGATGGTGGTAGAGTTGATGGGGCGGTACTGTGGCTGGATCGCACTGGACTCAGGCATTGCCTCCACAGCCGACGTGATTCTGCTGCCTGAGATTCCATTCTCTCTGGATTCGGTGGTTCGCAAGATCAACGAGCGGGAACTGAGGGGGCGGCGGTTCTCCATCGTCGTCGTAGCCGAAGGTGCCCTGCCGAAGGAAGGAGAGATCCAGGTCAAGGAGAAGCTGGAAGGGCGGGAGCAGCGATTGGGAGGCATCGGCGAGTGGGTCGCCGGTCGGGTGGCCGAGGCTACTGGAAAGGAGTGTCGCTCCCTCGTTCTGGGCCATCTCCAGAGAGGGGGCTCGCCAACGGCTTTCGACCGGCTTCTTTCGTTGCGGATGGGAGCGGCAGCGGTGCGCTTGGCCCAGTCTGGAGATTTTGGGATGATGGTGGCGCTGGATCCCCCGACAATAAAGGCCGTTCCGATCAAGGACGCCATCAGGAAGCTCAAGAAGGTTCCGATGGACAGCGATATCCTGCAAACGGCTCGAGATCTGGGCATCTGTTTGGGAGAGTAATTCGTCCTATCGAACGTCCGACAAGAAGCGCCGCAGCACCTGAAGGTTCTTCTCCCTATCAAGGTTTTCCTCGGCGTACCGGCGACCGGCCTGTCCCATCTTTCTTCGCAGCTTCGGGTCGTCCAGCAGCTTCTGCACCAGCGTGGAGGCCCCATCAATGTCTCCGCAGTCAACGACTACGCCGCCCCTTGACTTCATTATTTCGGCTCGGGCATCGGAATCCGGGAGCATGCCGAGGATTGGAACGGACGAGGCCATGGCATCAGCAATCCGTGAAGGAATAACGGGATAGTGGATGCGTGAATCCAGGGTCACAACGAAGAGATCGGCTCTCTTCAGTTCTCGAGCATATTCCGCCTCGGGAAGCATCGGATAGAAGCGGACGTTTGCAAGCCCCTCCCGTTTGGCGTGCTCCAGGAGTGCGCCCAAGCGCGCCCCTTCCCCATAAATTTCAAAGGAGATGGGGTGACTTTGAAAGCGAGCAGCGAGGTCCAAGAACTGCTCTGTTCCCTGGGCCAAACCGAGGTTCCCTGCGCAGAGGACTCTAGGAGGGGTGTTGTCGTGGAATGGGTCCGGGGTCACCAGGCTGGTGTCCACCCAGTTTGGCAGGTGGAGGGCGCCGGGAATGTGATGGTTCTCCAGGTAGCGAACGGCACCGGGGGCGTGGACGATGATTCCCTGGGCCTTTCGGTAGAGAGCCAGGGCCAGGGCCTCCAGCGGGGCAAAGAGCGCCTGGTGAGGAAGAAGCCCGGTATCTTTGACATTATGAGGAAAGAGATCCTGGAGGTGAATCACCAGGGGAACCCCGAACACAGAAGCCAGCATGCGGGCCACAAAGCCGGTGGAAAGGGGCTGTACAAAGGCGTACACGACGTCGGGTTTCCGGATCCTTCTTGAGGCCAGGAGGGTCAACCAGGGACCAACCAGGTGCTCCATTCCCCGGCTCCAGAGGTGGGGCAGGTGCCTTGGAAGTGGGATCCCTGCTTCAATGACAGTCACACCTTGGACGGGAGGCTGTGGCGACTGGGACGGCAGATAGGAAGGGGGTGGAGTCAGAACCTGGACTTCGTCGCCGGCGTTGTGGAGAAACTGTGCGATGTCTCGAACCAGCCTGGAGGCCGAACCTCTCTCTGGGGGAAAATAGTTGCTGACGAGTAGAACACGCACTGGGAACCCTCTTCCAGGAGACAAAATCTGAACCCTTCGCGCTGGGGATCCCTCCGCCGGCGATGCGGGGAATTCGATACTCAAGGGTGCACACACTATGTGGACCGTTTGAGGGCGAATTGTCAAGAGCCAGGGCCGATGCTAGACTGGAACGTTGTATCACAAGCGGGGGCAAAAAATGAGCAATCGGCAAGCAATGGTCCTCCTTCTGGTGACGTCGATTGTGTTGACCAGCGGGTGTCGCAAGAGAGAAGAGGAGAGGGGGCCGGACCTGAGTTCTGGAAGGAGCCTTCAGGTGGAGGAGCCCCAGCCTCCCGAAGAGAAGCTGGAGGCTCTGAAATCTCTGGAGGTTGTTGAGGGCGCTTCAAGGGTCGGTCCTCAGGAGGTCTCAGACACCGTCGAAGTTTCCGATCAGCAAGACCACAAGGCGCCACTTCTTCCTCCCCCCATCGAGATTCCCAAATACCCGGACGGCACCTTTCGATTCTGGTTCGTGGACGATCGATTCGGGGTGCCGGTGGGATTCCATCGCATCGCTGAGGGAGACCGCGTATTTCGAGAGCATTTCGAGTTCACGGTGCTCGGTGGACGAGTAGAGCGGGTGACCGTGAAGGGTCCCTTCGAGGGGGTACGGGAGATTCGGGAATATGAGTACGGTTCCGGCCCGAATCCTGACAGGCCGGTGGGATATCGGGTGCTGAACAAGATGGGAACCACCGTCGAGACAGTCTCTTACAACGAGGATATTTCCGTATTGACTGCGAAGAGCATCACCGGGGAAACCCTGTTGTCTGGGTGCCAAAGCCGCCAAGTGACTCGCAGGGGAGATGGATTGGCAATTGGGGAGACGTGTCAGGACGCCTCTGGAGATCCCGCACCAGACGAAACGGGGGTGGTGACAACAAAGCTTGGGCGAGATGAGCTGGGAATGGTCACTTCGCGGGAGTTTTTCGGCGGACACAACGATCCGGTGACCAACCAGGAGGGGGTACATCGGGAAGTTCTGGAGCGGAACCTCGACGGGGAGGTGAGCGCCATCAACTACTTTGGCATCAAGGGTGAAAGGGTCGTCAACGAACGCCTGCGGGGAGCTCGGGTGGAGTTTGAGTGGAGTCCAAAGGGGCTTCTGCTTCGAGAACGCTACCTGGGGGTAGCTGGTGAGCCGGTTTTGAATGCCTTTGGAATTCATGAAGTGCTTTACGAGAACTCGGTGGATGGCATGCTGGTGAAGAAGCAGTTCCTCGACACGGGGAGAAAACCGGTGATTCCCGTCGGTTTTCGGGCCACCGAGGTTCGTTACGGATACAATCGAGATCACTTTCTTATTCGCCAGTCGTTCTGGAAGGAGTCTGACCAGAGCGGTACGGACGGGCGAGGGGTGCACATGGAGCGATTCGAAGTTAATGGAACTGGGGATGTGGTCAGTGCATCTCGTTTCGGTCCTGATTTCGCCCCGCTGCAAGAGAGCACCCTTCCCCATCGAACCAACTATGAATACGGCCCCGACGGCTTTCTCAAGGCGGTTACCTACTGGGACCCGCAGGGAAAGAAGGCGTATGGCGGCTCTCCATCGGCCCACCGGGAAGAACGGATGTTTGATTCCAAGCACCGGGTGACGACTCTGAAATACTACGACCTGCGGGCTGACACCCGGAGACTGTATGGAGATCTTGGGGCCATTCGAGTCGATTATGACGACAACGGCCATTGGGTTCGGAAGTGGTTCACAGACAGCCAGGGAGCTACTTTCAACGCCCGAGGTCTCAAGTATGCCGCCGAAGTGCGGGAGTACGACTTGTCCGGCCGTCCGGCAAAGGCGTGTTTCAAAAACGCCGACGGAGTCCTGGTCAGCATGCCCCGCCTAAAAGATATGACATTGAGCGGTTTCGCCTGTCGCCTGTGGCAATATGGGCGGTTTGGTCGTCCCGAAGCCATGACTTTTCTGGACGCTTCTGGAGAGGACGCAGAAGGAATGGTCCGGGTTCGTAGAGGGTGGTCACCTGCGACTCGGGTTGACTTCCTCTTTGAAGGAGGGTACCTCGCAGAGGAGCGTTTCTTCTCGAAGGATGCGTCGGTGCCGTCTATAACCTGGGATTGTCGCCGGGTACGGTGCGTTGAGCCTACGAAATTGAATCGATGATGGAGATCGCAATGCTACAAACCCGAGCCCTGCTACCTTTGTTGGGATTTGTGTTGTTGGTGGGGTGTACCAAACCCTCCAAAGAGGCCAGTCCCCCTCCGGAAGTCCCCAAGAAGGCAGAAGCCGGGCAGACAGCAAAGGATTCCACGAAGAAGCCCGAGGAGACATTGCCCGCAGCGCCTTCAACCAAGGCTCTGCCAGAAAAAAAGATCGACAAGGGGCAACTGCAGGAGTGGGTGCAAGAGGCCACGGAGCGAGGGAAATGCAACCGGGTGATGGGGTGCGCGGTTGAGGAGAAGATCGTAGGCGCGGGGGTAGATGTGGTGCCCATCATCATCGAGGCCTATCGTGCCATGCACCGCCCCGTCTATCAGAAGTTTCACCTCATCACCATGTTGGGTCAAATCGCCTCCAGACAGGCGGAGGCTTTCCTCATCGGAGAGTTGGACAGTCCTCTGTGGCAGTCGCGTGCGCAAAGTGCCATCGCACTGGGGCGAATCGGTTCACAGAGCATCAAATCGAAGTTGGGCTCGATGTTCGACGCCACCACGGGGCAGAACCGGCTGGGCTCCCGGTATGCGTTGGCGTACGCCCTGGTGCGCCTGGGAGAACCCGAATATGCGGATGTCCTCGTAGAGGCGCTGGATCCGAAGATCGCCAGTGAAGTGAACTGGGGCTTTACCGCGATTGCCGTGGAGCTGGCCGGAGAACTCTCCTTGCGGCGAGCTTGTAAGTATCTGGATTGGTCAATCAAACATCCCGATCTATTCTTGAAGAAGGCGGCCTTGGAAGCAGCCGGTCGTTTGCGCTGCGAAAATCGTGAAGTTCAGGAGGCAGCCAGTGACTTGCTGGCGCATAGAGTGGGCAGTGTTCGGGAGGTTGCAGGGGAAGCACTGGAAAAAATGACGGGAATGCGGTTCAATACGAAAGAAGCTTGGTTGAATTACAGGAATGCAAGGGATGCAAAGTAAAATCGTCAGCACATTTTGGTTGGTTATTGCACTGCAACTGGTGGCGTCTTACGTCCAGGGTAGTGAACAATCCTCGTGTTTTGAGGCGACCGAAGCCATGACTCCGTTGACCTGTCCACACACCGGAGTCTCCTTCTCTGTTCCTCAAGAATGGAACGTCTCCGTCCAGGAGTACAAGAGCGTAGTGACCGTAGAAGATCTGAACGGCGGCTGTCGGATTCAGTACTCCCTGGTGGAAAGTCCTCTCACCCCGAAGGAGACGGCAGCGTTGTACGAGGGGCTGTATTTTGGTGAGAATCGCCTGTCTGGAGAGTGCAAGGAAGAGCTGCAAAAGACATTGGGAGGCGGTGAGGAGTTCGTCGTGGGAGAGTACTCGCAACGTCTTCGAGACAATCAAATCTTGGCCCTGTTCGCCCAGGTAGATGGCCGAAACGTCGTGGGATATCTGCGATGCCCGAGGAACGAACAGAATTCTCAGCGTTGGGGTTTGGCGGTGCAGTCATTTTCCACCTTTCATGTAGTCGATGATGAACCACGGGTGGCCTCACTGCTGCCTGGTGAGTGGGTGGACGAGTTGGTGGACTACTTTCGAGAGAAGATCGACTTCAACCTTCCCCAGGCCCCGGTCTTCTGATCATCTTCCGAGGCGCTCCAGCGGCGCAAATCCTGAATTGACTGCACTGCCTCTCGATTGGAGGGGTCCTGTTTCTGGATCCTCTCGTACCAGGCGAGGGCATCTTCCCGCTTGCCCAACTCCCGCAGCACTCGAGCCATGAACAGCATGGAGCGGATGTGTCTGGGCTCAACCTGGAGAGCTTTTCGCAGCAAGGAAACCGCCTCATCAAGCTTCTTGCGGTCCCGATTTCGCTCCCCTCGATAGGTCAAGAAGACGGCCCAACCCTGTGACGAGAGGTACTCGGGTTCGGTGGGGTTGATGGAGGACGCCCGGGCATAACAACCGAGGGCTTCGGCCAGCTGGTCGTTCTTGAGCGCCTTTCGTCCCTGGATGTACCACTTCTCCGCTTCAAAAAGTCGTTTGCGAACATCATCCCCTTTCTCATCGGGATAGATGGTTCCGATTCTTGCATCGTACAGGCGACGTTGCTCGGGTTCCGTCAACACCGCCACGGCGCGCCTTATCTCGGCCTGCACATAGTCGAGCAAGAGGCGGGCTCTGGAAGAGAGCATGAACCCCCGATACTGATCTTCTGAGTACTTCGACTGAAGGCGCGCCCCTGACTCCCGGACGGCCGAGAGGGAGCTGTTGGGGGTCACACCGAGAATCTGATAGAGAGAACGCCCCAGCATTGTGCCGTAGACATCTTCGAGGATCCTCTCGATCCCCTGGTCAGCTCCGGGTTCCGGGTTTCTGGGCGCTTCCGGCATCGTCGGCGGGTCCTGATAGGCCATAGCCGGAGGACGGATCTTGGGGGCTGAGTCGGGGGTCGCCTCGGAAGCTTCGGGGGTCGCCTCGGCTGAGTCATCGTCTGGAATGGGAACCTCGGAGGGTGAGGGGGAAGCTTCTGGAGTCGAAACAATCGGCGGTGGAACTTCCTCTTCGAAGATGTCTTCTTCTTCGGGCGTCTCGGGAGAATCGACTGTGAATTCTATCTCCACTTCCGGGACGGCTTCTTCTTCCTGAACGGCTTCCTCGTTGGAAGTCGGCTGGGCTTCCACTGTGGTGGGTTCTTCCCAGCGCTCTTCTGGTTCTGGCACTGTTTCCACGGCGGGGGGCGGCTCTGCTTCTACTGCGGTGGGCTCGTCCCAGCGTTCCTCGGGCTCGGGAGGTGTCTCTTCCTGGGCTTCTTCGACCACCTCTTCGGCGAAGATGTCCGCGTCCTCTGCGGACTGGTCGGAGGGATTTTCGAGGTACTGTTCGATGTCTCCCAGCCGGACCGATGGGGACTCACCCTCTGCACTGTCGGGGCTATCTAAGGGCACACCGATGGTTTGGGTGACCTTGGATTCCTCGGTGTTCCACAGTTCGTCGGGGATAACGTCGTTTTCTTCTTCGTCTTCATCGATGACATCGAATGGGAGGACTTCGGTGCGTTCGTCGATCTCTCCGGTTTCGTCGGTTTTTTCGGCGAGGAACCGTTGGAAGTCATCTTGAACACTGCCCGGTGCCGGTTTGGCAGGGGGTGAGGTTTGGGCAATTTCGGCCATGACTTCGGCTGGTTCGGGGAAGGCTCCATCGAAGCCCATTGGATTTTCCTTGATGGCGTCTTGAGCCGACGGTGGAATGATCATGACGGTTTTGGAGGCATCTGCGGCCGTGATCATCTCATCGGGTGAGAAGGACTGGACCTGGACTTCGTGATCTCGTTCCTTGAAAACGAGCATTCCGGAGTAGCTCAAGGCAAAGAGTTGTCTCAAAGCAGCTCGCTGGTCGGGCATCTCTTCGAGGAGTCCCTTTGTGGTCCAATCGTTTTCCATAAGGAGGTGCGTGACATCGTCGGCAAAGAAGACCCTTCGGTACACCAGGAGGTTGCGATAGAAATCGCTGCTCTTCTCCAGGGTTGTCAGCCATCGTTCTCGGAAGTGACGTTTCAGTTCCTCATCGAGGGAACAGCATGTGACCGCCTTGAAGAACCCTTCATATCGGTCAAGGAAGCCGGGAGGAAACAGGTTGGCTTCATCGAGGTCCATGGGATCGAGTTCGTAGGGTACTGCTGCCAATTCGAAGGCGGAAGCGAAGACGAACCCTCCCAACTCCCGCTTGATTCGCCGAACTTCCTTTGCGGTCATGTACTCTCGTTCGACGAGAAGTTGTTGGAAGCGTTCCTGGTCTCGCTTGCTCTCGTCGACGAGGGCGGTGAGGGTCTCTCTTCGAATTCGCTTCTTCCTCAGGAGAAAGGCCGCCAAGGCGTTGGTGGACTTGTCGCTGGTGGCGTTTCGGGGGAGCCCGTTGTGGAGGATGATGCGGGTAGCGCCGTCCGGGTCCTGGAGTTCGAGGACCCCGGTGAACTCCTCGGAGCGCAGTCTCCCGAGCAGTCGAAAGAGTTGAAATCGTTTCAAATTGGTGCCAGCAGAAGCCATGCAGATCGCCCTTTGGTGCAGAGGATACAGGTACCCAGCAAGGATAGACGGTGCGATCTGGGGTGTCAAGGCGAGGGAAGAGTGGTTGAGCGGTGTTCGGCGCTTCGGGAGTGAGGGGGCGTTGACTCCCTGAATGGGATCTGCAGGGGTGTTGCGTTTGGGGGTTGATAGTGGTAGAACACAGGCTTCTATCGGAGGGCGGATTTGCTGCGGGTTATCACCGGTACATATAGAGGGATGCACTTGAGTTCCGTACCGGGACTTCATACTCGTCCCACGCAAGACCGAGTCAAGGAAGCGATCTTCTCCATCCTGGGCGACCGGGTCGACGGCGCGACGGTATTGGATCTCTTCTCCGGTACCGGTTCCCTGGGCATCGAAGCGTTGAGTCGAGGGGCCAGTGAGATCGTCTTCGTTGAGAATGCGCAGGCCCCGTTGAAAGCACTTCGTCAGAACATCGCTCGGGTTGACGAGTCGTCATGCAAGGTGCTCCCCGTACCGATCCAGCGAGCCCTTCCCTTGTTGGCTCGTGAGGGGAAACGGTTCGACTTGATCTTCATGGACCCCCCCTACGGCAAGAAGTTGGTAGACAAGACGCTGTCTCTCCTGGTGCAGCACTCCCTGCTGACTGAAACTGGGCAGATCGTGGCTGAGCACGAAACTCGCGCGGTCATTCCCAAGGAAATCGGAACCCTCTTCCGGATCGACTCCCGCAAATATGGGGACACGTCGATTTCGTTCTACTCGATTCTGGAGGAATAGAAGCACCATGACGGTTGCAGTCTACCCCGGCTCTTTCGACCCTCTCACCAACGGACACATGGACATCATCGGGCGGGCGCTCAAAGCGTTTGACCGGATCATTGTGGGCATCGCCGTCAACCGCTCGAAGACTCCTCTGTTTTCCTTGGAGGAACGGGTAGAGATGATTCGCGAAGTGGTGAAGGACGATTCTCGTATTGAGGTGGATTCGTTTTCGGGTCTCCTTGTGGACTACATGAAGCATCGGAATGCCACTGCGGTTATTCGCGGCCTTCGAGCTGTGTCCGATTTCGAGTACGAGTTTCAGATGGCGAACATGAATCGGAAGCTGCACCCCGACCTGGAGACCTTCTTTCTCATGACAGGACAGAAGTACTTTTACGTCAGCTCTCGGGTTGTCCGGGAGGTGGCTTCTCTGGGTGGATGTGTCACCGGCTTGGTACCAGAGCTGGTGGAAAATCGATTGTTGGAAAGGTTTGGAGGTACCCCATGAAATTCGCTGCTCGTGTTTCGCACATTCTTCCTTCTGTAACGCTGGGGCTCAACGAACGGACCCTGGAATTGAGACGAAAGGGCCACGACATCGTCTCCCTGGGAGTCGGGGAGCCGGATATCGACACCCCCGAACCGGTCTGTCAGCGGGCCATCGAGGCCATTAACAATCGGGAGACCCGATACACTCCGACGGCTGGGACGGTGGATCTTAGAAAGGCCATCGCAGGCTATATGAAAGAGGTCTACGGCCTCGACTACTCCATCGAAGAGGTGATGGCGAGTTCCGGGGCCAAGCAGGTCCTTTACAACTCGGTGCTGGCCACTGCAGACAAAGATTCTGAATTCATCATCTCCACCCCCTACTGGACTTCATACCCTGAGATGGTCCATCTGGCGGGTGCCGACCTGGTGGTAGCAGAGACCAAAGCGCAGAACAACTTCAAGTTGACCCCTGAGATTCTCGACGCAGCGGTTACGGATCGTACGTCGGCATTGCTGCTCAATTCCCCCTCCAACCCGTCCGGGGTCACCTATACCCTTCGGGAGTTGGCAGGGTTGGGAGAGGTTCTCGAAAACCGAGACATCTGGATTCTCTCCGACGACATCTACTGCAACCTGCTGTTTGACGGGAACCAGTTTGCGTCCATCGCCTCGATTCCGGCGTTTCGAGACAAGACCATCGTCATCAACGGGGTCTCCAAGACCTTCTCCATGACCGGCTGGCGTATCGGATTTGCGGCCGCTCCTGCCAACGCCATCGCGGCCATGACGAAAATCCAGGACCACTCCACATCCTGCCCCAACGCCATCGCCCAGTGTGCCGCTGCGGAGGCTCTGCGTCGGGGTCCGTCCTTGACTAAGGCCTGGGTAAACAGCTTGGAGCAGAGGCGTGACCTGATGCTGGATCTTGTTGGCAAGATTCCCAACGTCCAGGTGACGATTCCGCAGGGGGCGTTCTACTTGTGGATTGACGTGAGTGCTTACATGGGCAAGGCGGGGATTCAATCAACGTTGGAGCTTACCGACAAGATGTTGGTAGAGGGGGGGGTCTCCGCTGTGCCGGGGGAGGCATTTGGAACTCCCGGCTACCTTCGACTGAGTTTCGCCGTCACCGAAGCGCAAATTCGAGAAGGGGTCAAGCGCATGGCCTCTTGCCTGAAGAAGCTCGTCTGATCCTCTCTCCCGTCCTCTTGCTTTCTTGAATTCCACGAAACAGAATCAAGCCTGCCCTTGAGTTCCAGAAAACGAGATCTCGTCTGACTGTGTTGGATTGTCGGTGGATTGTCTGGAAGGGGAGCTTGTCTACTCGGCCGCCGGGGCTTTCTCTGGAGCAGGTGCGGCGGTTCGGCTGGGAGCCTTGCCTCTAAAAGAGGGCTTGCCGGGCATTTCCCGCAGGGCCTTTGGCATGCGAGGTCGTTTGCCCAGGCGTCCGATTCCGGCGCCGGGCCGTTTGCCCATTCCCTCTTTCAAGGTGGGGTCGTTTTCAAAGTTGATGAGGTACTTGATGTCTGCGCCGTCTCTGAGATCCTTGATGAGTCGGTGCCGCGCCTGTCCCACTTTCATGTTGAGGACTCTATTTGTGAGCCGCTCTTTCATGTCCTCGAAGCCTTGCTTCGGGACGCGCTTTCGAACCACCTGATAGATGATGTAGCCGCGAGGGGTTTCCACGGGGCCACCAAAGCCTTTCTCTTCAAGCTTGTCGGCCTGGGCCCAGAGGTCTCCATGTCGGCGATCTCCCTTCTTGATGAGGAGCGGCTTGACAATGAGTCGACGGCCATTGAGATCGGTTCGTTCTTTGACGGCTTCCTGGAAGGTCGTTCCCTTCTTTACCTCGGCGAGGACTTCCTGGGCCAGGGCTTCCGACCGGGCCTTATCTTCCGCCGACATTTCGGAGCGAAGCGGGATGGAGATGGTCTGAAGGTGAACGGAGAACTCTCGCTGGTACTGCTTCTTCAGTTCTTCCTCGGTGGGCTGGCTGAGGAGCCCTCTGGTTTCGAGAACCTTGCGTTCGGCGATGCGCTTGCGGTACACGGCGGCCTTGGTTTCCAGGTCGTCCTTCTTGGCCCTGTAGGCTTCGGGTTCCATCTTCATGGCATCGGCCAACTCTTCGTCGCTGACAACCACGTTGACCTTCGCAATTTCCTGCTTCAAAAGCTCGTCGTTGATCATTCGATCTACAATGGTCTTTCTGAGCATGGCCGCAGTGACCTTTCCACGAAAGCGCTTTCGAAGGCGACTGATGTGGTCCGCTGCGTCGATCTCGACACCGTTCACGGTGGCCACAATGGTGGACTGAGGTTCGTCACCAGCGGGGTCTTCATCTGCTGGTTTGGCAGTGTCTTCAGGAGTGTTCTCAGCCACCTTCGGCGTCTGCTCCTCGGCGCCTTCGTTGGTCGCTTCGGGTTCCACTGCCGGCTCTGTTTGGGCCGCTTCTGCCGGTTCGACACCTTCCTGCTTACTCTTCTTCTCGACCTTTTCGGTCTTCTTTTCGGTCTTCTGCTTCTTCTCTTCGGTCTTGGAGCCGCAGCCCCAAAGTCCCAGTGCGAGTATCACCATAAGCACGGTGAGCCCCTGAATCCGTTTCATTACTCCCCTCCATGTAACTGCATAGCGTTGGTTTCCAATTCGTTGCGATAACCGTTTGGGCTAGATTCTATTCCCATCACTTTCTGGACTTGTGCCCGAAAAAAGGGGCCGATGGTCTCTACCCCTTCAAATCAATCTTGAAGAGCTGCCGACCGGCCAGGAAATACTGCCCTGGGCGAAGCGGACATTCGCCCTTGATTTTCAAATAGGTTCCGTTGGACGAGCCGACATCTTCCAGCACCGTCCCTTCCGGCTTGAGGCCGACAACAGCGTGGGTTCCGGAGATGTATCGGTCGCCGGGGAAGGTGATATTCCCCCGTTCTCGTCCAAGAAAGACCTTTTCTCCAGAGAGAAGGAAGGAGGAGCCTGTTTCTTCCTCGCTGATAACCTGCGTAAGGCGCCCCCACGGGTTAGAACGAGTGGGACTGCCAAGCATCTGGGTCCCTTCCTCCACCGCCACGGTGACATCATCCAGGAGGTCCAAATCTTCGTAGCGAAGGAGCTGCTGTCCGATTCTAAACTGATCTCCGTGAGCCAGGAAGGCGGGTTCGTGCATCCGGACAAAGCTCCCGTTTCGAGAACCGGGGCACACCAGGGTCAACTCATCGTCTTCGTAGGTTACGGTGAGGTGAAGGGGTGACAACCGATCGTCTTCAGCAAACTGCACATCCACCTCTCCTCGCCCCAGCGTGTTCTCCCCTGCATACAAAGGAACTCGCACGGTTTCCCTTCCATCCACGGAAGACACAGAGATGATCGAGCCGACGACCTGCCGATCCGTCTCTTCGTTGTGGAGAATGGGCTTGGCGTAGTCCGGGGTCTCTGCGCTGGGCTCTGGCTGCTTGAGGTTGTAACCACACTCTGGGCAGAACCGGTCCTTGACCCTGACGGGAATAGCACACTGCGGACACGGCTGAGTCTCTTCGGCGGGGGCTGACTCCTGCGGAGCGGGGGCAACCTTCCGAGGCTTTTTCTTCTCTACTGCAGCCGGTGACTTCTTGAGTTCCTTGCCACAGTGCAGACAGAATTTGAAAAGGGGATCGGTGTCACGTCCACAATGGGGACAATTCATCACATTCCTCCTGATATGCGCCGAGACAGAATACAACATGGTGGGTGCCAATTCAAGGGAAAGGAGGGCATATCACAAGGGGTTTGGAGGGGAGAGAGGACTGGTCTGCCGACCTCTTGAAGCGGGGCGTTTCCAAGCCCGTTTGGAGGGCACCGGGCGGGCAAGAGGCAGGGACGCTTGACGTCCAACCCTGGAGGTGGTTATGGTTGCGCCCATGAAAACGAACCGCAAAGTTCGAATCGTGACCTTCGGCTGCCAGATGAATGTCTACGATTCTCAGCGCATGTTGCAACTCCTCCAGGATGAGGGCTATACCGCCACGGAGGAAAACTCCGAAGCGGACTTGATTGTCATCAACACCTGCTCTGTGCGGGAAGTTCCCTCAGAGAAGGTGTTCTCCCTCCTGGGGCGCCTGAAGATACTCAAAGAGGAAAGGCCGGACCTGTTGGTGGGTGTGGCGGGGTGTGTGGCGAGAGAGCAGGGACAAAGCATCGTGGACCGGGCTCCCTGCGTGGACATTGTGTTGGGTCCAGACCACGTGGGAGAGATTGGGAGGTTGGTGGAACGCCGCCTGACCACCGGTCGCCCCGTAGTAGCAGTGGAATTCGAGGACGATCTCGAGCGCATCTTCCCAACAGCCCGTCCGCTGGAATCAGGAAATTGCACAGCCTTCGTCACCATCATGAAGGGGTGCGAACAGTTCTGCACCTACTGCATCGTTCCTCTTGTCCGAGGTCAAGAACGCAGCAAGCCGTTGGAGTCTGTACTCCAGGAAGTCTCCGGCCACCTTGACGCCGGGGTGGCGGAGATCACCCTGCTGGGGCAAAACGTCAATCGATATGGAATTCGAGAGTCGGGTTCCGGGACATTTCCAGAGTTGTTGGACGCCGTCCACGACCTCCCCGGCTTGAAGAGGCTGCGGTTTATCACCTCGCACCCATCCGATTGCAGCGACGAGCTCGTGGAGAGGTTCTCGTCTCTTCCGAAGTTGACGTCCTATTTCCACCTCCCCATCCAAAGTGGCTCCGATCGGATTCTCAAGGCCATGAATCGCCACTACGATTCGGCGCACTACTTCGACAGGGTAGATCGCTTGCGACAGGTTCGGCCGGACATCGCCCTCTCCACGGATCTCATTGTGGGTTTCCCGGGGGAAACCGATGAGGACTTCGAGTTGACCATGGAGGCAGCAAAGCGGGTTCGATGGAGCATGGCGTATAGCTTCAAGTACAGCCCTCGGCCGGGAACTAAGGCTTCCAGGCTCATAGACGACGTACCAGCAGAGGTCAAGGGGGAGCGCCTTCAGCGCCTCCAGGAAGTCCTTCGAGGGACCATCAAGGAGAGCATCGAAGGGCACATTGGGAAGGTGGAAGAAGTGTTGGTAGAGGGCGCGTCTGTCCGAGCATCTCTAGGAGTGAACTCGGGACAGCTTGTCGGTAGAACAAGCACGAACATTATAGTAAACTTCGATGTGCCCGAGGGTGGCAACGTGTCGGTGGGGGACTTGGTTCTGGTGAAGATCCTGCAAGCCCACACCCACTCCCTCCTGGGGAAACTGGAACAATAGGACGAGGGAAGGACCATGCCCATAGAAGTCAAGGTAGCGGGTCTGGCTTTGGACGAGAAGACTAAGGCCCCGATAGTCGTGCTGAAAGACGAAGGGGGAGACAAGGTGCTGCCCATCGTCATCGGGATCATGGAGGCCAGCTCCATCGCCGCGCAACTGGAGGGGGTGGATTTCCCTCGTCCCATGACCCACGACCTGATGGTGAAGATGCTGGAGGAGCTGGGGGGGAGTTTGGTGCGGGTGGAGGTCACCGACGTCGTCAACGACACCTTCTACGCCAAACTGTACATCGAAACCGGCGACACCACCGTCGTTCTCGATGCACGCCCTTCAGATTCCATTGCGTTGGCCCTTCGAACCGACGCGAAGATCACAATCCACGAGCGGGTGTTCGAAAAATCGAACCACCTACCCCCCACACAATCTCCTGAGGACGACGAAGCGTTGTCAGAGATTCTTGAAGGGCTCGAAGACGACGCTTTTGGCAAATACAAAATGTAGTTTTCTGCCCCTTCTCCCTTTGTTATTGTCGTTTTGTTCCTTAAATTCCGCCGAAGCACCGTGTCTAGAGCCGTTGTCCACCTGAGGAGCGCATTGATGAAGGATCTTCCCCCCCTGGAGTTTGCCCGAGACCTCCAGCACATCTTGATTGTCGGCGCCGGTGACACCGGCGTGGAGCTTGCACGGAGAGTCCCTGGCGGCTGGGACATCACGATTGTTGACGTGGACGTTGCACGGGCTCGTTCTTGTGCCGTAGAGCCGGAGAGGGGAAAGTCGGTGACCCTGTTTGAAGGGGACGCCACCTCCCGCCTGGTGCTGGAGAAGGCGGGGGCTCGGAACCTGGATGCGGCGGTCGTAGCGACGTCTCCGGACGACGTTTCACTGGAGGTCGGTCGTCTCCTGAAAGACGTATTTGCTGTTCCCCGGGTGTGGGTTCTCGTTCGAAAGACCGAGAACGACCTGAAATTCGCCGATCTGGATGTGGAGCTCATTCACAACCACGAATCTTCTGCGGCGATGCTGGCCTCAAAAATCACCCGTGGAATTCGCCTGGTACCGGGAATCGGGCAACAGCGAGGGGACATCATGGAGACAGATATCCTCTCGAATTCGTCGGTGATCGGAAAATCGCTGAAATCCTTTGAGCCCAAAGAATGGTTGATCGCCTTGATATATCGAGGCGATCGCATGATCATCCCCCACGGAGACACGATCCTCCAAGCTGGCGATCGCTTGATCGTCACGGGGGAACCCAGGATCCTCCCGTCCATCTGTCGATTTCTTCGAAGCGGTCACTCGGAGTTCCCCCTCCACTACGGCACCGGGATCGTGGCACCGCTGGGGTCTGAGACCTTCGACATGTTGCGGGAGATCTCCTACCTGATGGAGAACACTCGGGCGGAGTTCCTCGATCTCGTGACATGCGGTTCGGAGAGTCCGTATCGAAAAGAAATGGAGCAAACCCAGGAGCAGTTGAACTACGACATCAAGCTCTCCTTCATCTCGGAGGAGCGAAAGGATGATCTGCGTTGCTGGGAAAGTGGCAGGGATGTCGGCTTGTTGATTCAGCCGCCGGAGCCCATGAGTCTGTTTGCCCAGTGGGGAATCACGAAGTCTCCCCTCATCAAGCGACTCAAAGATGTCCACTCTCCTGTGCTGATTCCCCGGGGCACATTCCCGTACAAGCGAATTCTCTTTGCCATCAACGACTACAAGTTCTCTGCGGAAACGACGACACTGGCAGTGGACATCGCCCGAATCCTGTCCGCCGAGTTAACCGCGGCCATCGCCATGCCACCTGAGATCGTCTCTGGACCGGAGATGCTGGATCAGATGCGTCGAATCCTCGAGGAGGTTCGAGATCTGGCAAGCGCTTACGGGATGCGAATCAACGGCAAGCAACTCCACGGCAACCCGATTCACTCACTGCTTCTGGAGGCCAAAGATTACGACCTCGTGGTGGTCGGCTACCGCAAGGACAAGCGGCGCAACCTGATGCGGCCTGGGGTGGAATCGCACCTGCTGCATCGCAGTGGCTGCTCGGTACTGTTGCTGCCTCACGAAGGGATTTGAGATGGAAATCGAACACGCGTCGTCCCTGCTGATTTTGACTTTCGGCGCCTTCTTCGTGCCGTTGCTGTCAGAACGTATTCGGATTCCCGCTGCGGTGGGTGAAATCCTCTTTGGCATCCTCATCTCCCCGTATGTTCTGGGTATCATCGAACCATCCAGTTTCACCCGTTTTCTGGCCGACTTCGGCTTTGCATACTTGATGTTCCTCGTGGGCCTCGAAATAGACTTCTCCAAGATAGAGCGGATGGGAAAACGCCCATTAATGCTGGCCGGGCTGACTGCGGTACTCTCGTTCACCCTCGGTCCCCTGGTGGCCCTGGTGTGGACCGGTCAGTGGTTTCTGGGAATGGTCCTCAGCGCCATGAGCCTGGGACTCGTGCTGGTGGCCCTGCGAGAGAGTGACCTCACCTCTTCTCGATTGGGACAGTTGGTGTTGCTGGTGGGTTCCATCGGGGAGTTTCTCTCCATCATTTTTTTAACGGCCGCGGAGATGGTTCACCAGCATGGAGTCACAACAGAGCTGTGGTTTGCCGGTGGAAAGTTGACTCTCATCTTTGTCCTTGCCTGGTTGATTCTGGTGGTCATGCGAGTGTTGGTGTGGTGGTTCCCCCATCACTTTGAGCGGGTGGTGAGAACCCACGACACATCGGAGATTGGGGTTCGTCTGGCCTTCTCCCTCATGCTGGGGTTCATCGCCACGGCAGCATGGGTGGGGGTTGAGTTTATCCTGGGGGCCTTCATCGCCGGTGCGCTGTTCTCTTTTGTATTTCGAGCCAAAGAGCCCGTTGAATCAAAGCTCTCGTCCTTCGGATTCGGCTTCTTCATCCCCTTCTTTTTCATCGATGTCGGGGTCTCCTTCGACTTTCTATCGGTGCTCGCTGGAGACGTCTGGGGGATGCTGGGGTTCCTGGTCCTGGGCTCCTTGTTCGTGAAGGTGTTGCCGGTCACCCTCTTGAAGATGACCGGCCTGAAATGGCGGGAGATCTTTGCTTCCGGCTTGATTCTTTCGGCCCCCCTGACCCTCCTCATTGCGATCTCGAAGGTGGGCCTCAACACCCACTACATTGACGAAGAGACCGCCGGCTCCATCGTCCTGTTTGCCATCGCAGGTGGGGTCTTCTTCCCGGTGCTGTTTCGGGTGATTCTGGGCAAAAAGAAGGCTCACGAAACTGAACCGGAAGCTCTGAAATAGGCAGGTGGGCCTATTCTCCTCGGTGGGCCTGGGTCCGAACGTAGCGGAATGCAGACACTGTGGTGAATATCAGGGTAAGGCCGCTCAGCACCACGGCAGCGACGTGGGGAGATTCCTGGAACAGCTCACCAAACATGCCCTGGGCTAGGGGCACGGAAGTTTCTGCTCCAAGCGGCAGTCCCGAACCGGCCATGCTCACTGCGTGGTACTTGATGGTGAGGACATGGATGTCAAAAGGAATCTGAGCAACCACCGACTCCCAGAAGAAGATCACCAACAACCCCACTGCCAGCGGTCGGTGAGTAATGGAGGAGATGACCGCAAAAAGGGAGACATAAGCAGCGGCCCCAAGGAATATGGCCGCTTCCCCCCGGAGGAGGAAAGAGAAGCCGACGTCTCCCCCCGAAATCCATGCCGTGATGTTCACCACAGAGACCAGGACGAACACCGTGAGCACGGCGCTCAACCATCTCCCAATGAAGATCCCGTGGCGCTGGAGGGGACGGCTGAAGAGGTATACGGCGGTTCCTGTCTCGAACTCGTCGGAGATGGCCGCAATGGCGTAGAACAAGGCAGTAAATGGGAGCAGAAAGCTGAAACACCCGGCGTACATCAAGGCGCCATATCCGGGCGGCACCCCCTGGTTTGCCATGGCGTAGTGAGTCAAGATGGTGATGCCCACCACAATGAGCGTCAATAATCCGAGGAAGAGGGTCTTTCGAGAACGAATCACGTCGCGAAAGAAATGCACGGTCATCAGGCCGGCTGTTTGAAACATCTGGCTCACTTTCCTCCCTCCACGAGATATCGAAAGACTGCTTCCAGGTTCGCATCCGGATTGGCCATTTCGGTGACATCGAACTGTCCAGAGGCGATGACCTCCGGAAGTCTGCTGTAAAGCTCCACAGGAGCGCGAGTGCGGATGTCCACGATATCGTCGCTTCGAATCTCGCTGGATACGACAGACGCTTCCTTCAGCAAAGTCGACCCCAGGCGCCGAGGATCGTCGCATGTGAATCGCACGGTGTGGGGGTGCTCGTCCATCAAGTCTCGAATGGACGATACCGATCCAGAAGCGAGGAGGCGCCCTCGAAGAAGGAGAACGACTTCGTCCACCAGATCTCCCAGTTCATGGAGGACATGGCTTGAAACGATGACCGCCGTGTCTTCCGCTGCCAACTTCCTCAGTTGCGTTGTGATCTGGTGGCGACTGAGGGGATCAACGCCGTTCAAGGGCTCATCAAGAATGAGAAGCCGGGGATTGTGGATCATGGACTGCGCCAGTTTCACCTTCTGCCGCATCCCCTTGGAGTACTCACGGACCGGGCGATAGGCCGCCTCGGTCATCTCCAACTCCTCCAAAGCTTTCTCAGTGCGCTGCCTGGCCTCCTTCTTGCCCAAACCGGAGCATATCCCCAGCCAGGAAACGAAGGTGAATCCGTCCATCCAATCCCACACCGCTTCGCCATCCGGGCAGAACCCTATTTGCCCTCGAACCGGGGTGTCGGCGATGGGATCTCGGCCAAGCACCCGAACCAACCCGGTGCTGGGTTTCAAGAGACCGGTGACCAACCCCAGAAAGGTGGTCTTTCCCGCCGCATTTGGACCGATGAGGCCGGTGATCCCAGGGCCAATCTCCAGACTCACGTCGTTCAAGGCCAACACCGACTTGTACCGTTTGGTGACTCGCTTAAGCTCTATAATCGGTTCGTTCATGCCGACACCGCCGTTCTCATCATTCGTCTCAGTCGCCACACAAGCAGAACCCCCGCAAGGAACCCGATGCCGAGCAATACCAGGGGTGCACCGATGGCATCGAGGCTGGGATTGAGTGCCCAGTCCATGGTCCCCTTGAGGAGCCGCTGAAAGGAAAACCAGTCGCTGTAGAAGGCGTGGTTCGTGGCCTGTCTCACGGCGTGAGAGACCACGTCGGAGAAGAAGTAGAGAGCAATCCAGGCCATCCCGATGTAACCACTCCGATTTCCCAAAGAAGACAGCGCCATGACCACCACCGTAATCACCGCCATGGCCCCACCGCCGCTCAACACCACCGCAGCCATGATCTTCAACAGAGCCATCCCCGAAAAGGAAGGATCCACCAGGGCCTGCAACCAGGAAAGAACCAGGGCCGGAACCCAGAAGACGATGGAGAGCAATCCCCAAAGGGCCAACCCCTTTCCCCAGGCATACCGAGCGGGAGAGAGCGGGCGGGATAGATAAAGAACCAGCGACCGGGACTTGCGATCTTCGGCGATGACCCCTGCTCCCGCCGAGGCAGCAAGCAGCGCCATCACGGTGGCCTCAATGCTCATCAATTGGATGATGGGATTCACCGGCAAGTTGAAGCTGCCAGCGCTTGCCAGAACCCCCTTGAACAGCGCAATGGCCACCATGACGATGAAGGGGACCGAGGCCAGGTACAAGAGTCGCCGGGTCCACTTTCCACGCAGCATCCGCAACAACTCTTCAGATGCGACAACGAGAAATCGAGTGCGGGCCGGGTACAATGGACCGGAATACTCTCGGTAGCCTTCTTTGTAGATTCCCATGTTACTCCCCCTTTCCCAGAAGACGAAGGAACGCCTCTTCGAGGGAATCCCGTGAAGGGGTCAAGCAGCGAATCTGGACACCATGCTCCTTAGCTACAAGCCACAGGTTCCTTCTCGCTTCGACATCTCGAAGGCGCACGGAGTATCCCAGACGCGTCCTCTCCACCCCGGGAAAGAGGCGTTCAAGAGCTGCCATGAAGGGCTCGTCTTCATTGCGAACTTCCAGCTTGTAGTACCCTTCCTGAGCCTTCTGCAGGGTATGCAACGGGCCGGAGTAGAGAAGCTTTCCCCGGTCCATCATCAAAACATCCCGGCAAAGGGTCTCAACATCCTTGAGCACATGAGAGGATAGAACCATGGCCACTCCAGAACGGGTGATACCGGCCAGCAACTCCATCATCTCGTCCCGAGACCGGGGATCGAGCCCTGACATCGGCTCATCAAGAAACAACAGCCGGGGTCCGTGAACCACCGCCTGCCCCAGCTTGATCTTCTGCTTGAGACCTACCGAGTACTCTGAAACCCGTCGGTGTCTCACCTCGTCCATTCCCAGATAGTCAAGCACCTCGTACGCCCGTGAGAACGCTTGCTCCCTCGGCATTCCAGAGAGTCGGCCGGCGAACACCACCGACTCCAGGCCGGTTCGCTCTGGAAACCATGTCTCGTTTTCCGGCATGTAGCCCACCCGCTGCCGTGCTGCCAGAGGAGCCCTTGTGGGAGAATATCCCAGCACCTCCATGGTCCCGGCGGAGTGGGGAAGAAACCCCAGAAGGGTCTTCAAGAGGGTCGATTTGCCCGCCCCGTTAGGGCCGAGAAGTCCGGTCACAGACCCTGGAACCAACTCAAAGGAGACGTCGTCGAGGGCCTTGAACGCTCCATAGTGTTTGACTAGATTCTTTGCCATAACCACCGAAGTCGCTTGGGCGTTCGTGGCCGCTTGTGTCATCTGTTTTCCTCCATGGAAGAACCGACGTCCAGACGTTGCAGTTGTGCTGCGTAGGCCGATAGAGCCCACGCTCCGCCAGTGTGCCAGAAGAGGTTGGTCCCCACCGACTTACTCTGGTGCAACTCGGTCTTCATTCCCAAAAATGCCTTGCCGGTGTAGACCGGATCCAGAAGGGTGCCGCTGGTGCGTGCCACCCCACCAATGAGTTCAAGGACTTCTCTGGACGCAACAGCATACCCTGCTCCGCAGTAGCCGTCCACGATGTGAATTTCGCTTCGAGTCACCCCGTGATGGACTCCCAATGCTCTGAGTTCCTCGAGAATTCCCTCGATCCGGCTCACGAATTCAGATGACTCGGTTGGCTGAACATTGATGCCCACGACCTCAGTGGATACGGAGCGAGCCCGGAGTCCCGCCAACAGTCCAGCGTAGGTGCCCCCACTTCCCACAGCGACGAAGATTCGGGTGATGCTGCGTAGGTCTACTTGGGACGAGAGCTCTTCTATCGCCTCGAGGTATCCCAGCGCTCCAATGCCATTGGAGCCCCCTTCCGGGATGCAGTAAACCCGCCTTCCGGTCTTTTCGAGAGCTTGCTTGTGGCGTTCGTATTCCGCCTCAATGTGGTCCTTTTCCAGGTCGACCACCGGGACGATGGTGGCCCCAAAGAGTCGGTCCAAAAGGAAATTCCCCTGGGATGGCTCGCCGGCTTCTCCTCGAAGAAAGAGCACCGGTTTCATTCCCAGTTTTACAGCGGCCGCAGCAGTGGCTCGAGCATGATTGGATTGAATCCCGCCACAGGTGAACACGGTGTCTGCACCCAGGCGTTGGGCTTCAGCCAGGAGGTATTCGAGCTTGCGGATCTTGTTTCCACTGGTTTCAAGTCCAGTGAGATCGTCCCGTTTCACCCACAACTTCCCCGGCACGTCCAGTCTGGAACACCATGGGGACCAGTCCTCCAACGGTGTTGGGGTGTTTGCCAACGACAGTTTCATTCATCCCTCCCGAACGTGAAGAAAGGACAGTTTCGCTCAAAAGGAAGGGAAGGACAAGGAGGAGGGGACAGGGACGCAGGGTGAAGGCACCCAATTCGCCGGCGACGGCCACGGCCACGGCAACGGCGACGGCCACGGCCACGGCCACGGCAACGGCGACGGCAACGACAACGGCTACGGCGAGTTCAGGCGTCTACACCCCCAAGTTCACACACCTCTCCCTCGGATTTCGTCTGGTATTTGTTCGTGGGCTGTTTGCGGGTGTCTGTGCCCCTTCCCTTCTTCCTTTCCCTTCCTCCTGTTGACAGAGGTCTCCCTTGAGGACCTCCAGGAATCTTGTGCTGGGGAGCAAAGGAAGTCAGTCCTTCGTCACCCTGAAGTTCGCACACCTCTCCCTTGAGGTCATTTGTGAGGGAAGCTCTGGGTTGCAATTCCCGGAGACGTGACCGGGTTGGATTTCGCTGTGAGGCGAAACCTTCTTCGGTGACACGTCCTCGGTGCGCACTGACCGCACATTTTGAGCTGGCCACCCAGCGCGTGAATCCACCCATACCCCGTGCCAATGGGTCAATGAGCCAACGGCCTTCCGCCGACATCCGGTGTGCCGACGAATTCCGAACACACCAAGACTTAACGGGAGTTGGTCCTCGTTTGCGCACATCGATGGCGAACTATTTGGTAGAAGAGAGGGAGTCGAATTGGGGATTGCGGGAGGACTCTACTGGTAGTTCGACGGGTTGAATCGTTGGTAGAGATCTCCGAAGAGGAAGTCTGGATCGAGGGTCTTCTTGGCGCTTTCCCAGCGGGGTCTGCTGTAGATATCCCAGAAGGTCTTCTCGTCGTAGTGGTTCCTCGAAATGAGGGTCTTGATTCCGTTCAGTTCGAAGGTTTTCTTCTCGATCAACTCCGAGTAGTCCTTGTCCGGCTCGCTGTTTGGCTTGCCGTAAACGGCGCAATCGATGAGGAGGTCTTCGCCCATTCGGGCCGCATGTTCATCGGAAATCCAGGGGTAAATGGTAGGGGTCTTGTAGGGCACAATCCACAACGGCCAGAAGTCGAAGGCCTCTTTGTACCAATGGAAGAACTCTTCGAATTTTCGTCCTGGGATGAAGACGTCAACGACAACATCGGGGCGCTTTTGCATTCGGAAGAAGGGCTTTAGTCGGTTGCTCCATTTGACGAGGTTGGTTGAGCCCAGGAAGAATTTGCCAACCGCAAACCGAACGGGTTTCCATTCGAGGGGAGGCATGGTTCGGGTGATCCAGTGGCATTCGGCATCGTATCGAAAGAAGTAGTCATGGGTGGAGAGATAGTCTTCGTTGAGCACCTGGCTCGACTTGTAGTAGATGTTGAGCCAATCGTAGCGGTTCACGTAGGGCGCTTCATCCACCATGTTTCCGAGGCACAAGGTGAATTGATCGGGGCTGTGAATCATGCCGTCGATGAACTGGTAGTCTTTGGCAGCAAACCGCTCCTGCATGTAGCTCCAGTAGCCTTCGAAATTCGGAAAGTGCTTGTACGTGAGGTGAACGAAGCGCTTGGCTGGATGCAGTTTGAAGGTGATCCGAGTCAAGATTCCCAACGTACCATAGCTGCCATGGACCATCTCGAAGAGGTCCCGTTTTTCTTCTCTGGAGCACACAACCACGTCCCCTGTTCCGGTGACCACTTCGTATTCCAAAGCTGTATCGTGGAACCCTCCGTGTTGGTAGGACATGGACTCCAGGGAACACCCGGAAACTGCTCCGCCGACGGTGATTTGCTTGAGTTCGGGGACGACGTAGGGGACGAATCCGAGCTTCAGCGTCGCCTTGACCAGTTCAGTGAAGGTCACCCCCGGTTCCACCACGCAGATGCCCTCTTCCGGGTCGATGTGAAGGATCTCTTTGAGGGGTCGAAGGTCTATTTGCGGGGCGGGCTTCTTGTATGGATTGGGGACAAAGTGAGGCACGCTGCTCTTCTTGAATTCGAGGGGCTGGGACGTGCCTTGAGCTTCTCGAATCTGCTTTACCACAGCCTCTACTCGTCTCTCGTGAGCCTTTTCAATAACGCGACCCATTGTGGTCTTCATCGTGTTCCTCCTGATGAATCTCCCAGGTGGGAGTAGGGAGTGATAGCAGGGAAGATGGCATCGTTCAAGGGTCTGTTGTGAAACCGAAGGAAAATGCCGGTCACGGATGGGTCACTTCTTGTCCATTGGACCGGGTTCTCAGCGCAGAAGTGCTTCAATGCGAAAATGTCTCTCCACAATTCTGGCACGCTTCGTGCTTTACGGCCTAAGCACTTTT
>CALFHQ010000325.1 GCA_937876385.1 uncultured Pseudomonadota bacterium | reverse complement strand
CTCCCGACAGAACCTGGAGTTCGCTGTATGACTAAAGATCGCGACGACTCCAACGACAAGCACATGAATCGACCCGGCGGCCTTAAACCTCGTTCGATAGCAAAGAAGCGTCTCAGCCGTAAGGAGATGCAGCAGGGCATCGAACTGTTGCCTTACATGGACTATCGACGCCCCAAGATGCGTTCGGACTGTAAGGACGGCATTCGCCCCTGCCCGTTTGTCGGTTGTAGATATCACCTGTATCTGGATGTGAATCCGATAACGGGAACGCTGAAGTTGAATTTTCCCGGGCTGGAAGTCTGGGAAATGCCGTTCACCTGCGCTCTGGACGTGGCGGAGATGGGGGGACGGACCCTCGAAGAGGTCGGCCACATCCTCAATATGACTCGAGAGCGGGTTCGCCAGCTTGAGTCGTCGGCTTTGAAAAAGATTCGAGATGAAGTGGAGCGTCGAGACGACGACTCCGATACTGTAAGCTAGCCCCCCGGGCCTTCCAATTACTCTTCCTTTTCTTCTCCCCCAGCGCTTTCCAGCAACCACGCCTTGACGAAGCCTTCCAACTCACCGTCCAGGACAGCGTTGGCGTTCCCCATTTCAAACCCCGTTCGGTGGTCTTTTACCATCTTGTAGGGGTGAAGAACGTATGAACGAATCTGAGAACCGAAGTCGATGGCCATCTTGGAGGATTCGACTTTCTGCTTCTCCTTGTCCTGCTTCTGAATCTCCAGTTCATACAACCGAGACTTCAAGACCCGCATCGCCATGTCCTTGTTCTTGTGCTGGGAACGCTCGTTCTGGCACTGGACGATGGTGTTTGTGGGGATGTGGGTGATTCGCACCGCTGAGCTGGTCTTGTTTACCTTCTGTCCCCCCGCACCGCTGGCACGATAGACGTCGATTCGCAAGTCCTTCTCGTCGATTTCAATCTGGATGGAGTCGTCCACCTGGGGGTATGCGAAGACGCTGGCGAAGGAGGTGTGGCGGCGGTTGGAGGCGTCAAAGGGGGAGATGCGAACCAATCGGTGGATGCCGCTCTCTGCCTTGAGCTTTCCGTAAGCAAAGGGGCCGTCCACCTGAATGTTGACACTCTTGATTCCCGCCTCGTCCCCGGACTGGTAGTCTACCATGTCCACCTTCCACCCCTGCACGTCGGCGTATCTCAGATACATGCGCAACAACATTTCGGCCCAATCCTGGGATTCCGTGCCGCCGGCACCGGCGTTGACCGTCAGGAAGGCGCCCTTGTTGTCGTTCTCTCCTCCCAGCAGTCGAGCCAGCTCGAGCCTGTCCAGCGCTGCTGCACAACTGTCGATGAGGGCTTGTACTTCCCCTTCCTGCTCATCGTCTTCGAGCTCTCTGGCCAACCCAATGAGCACCTCAGCATCGTCCAAGGGTTTCTGGGCCTTCTCGAAACTCTCCGCCATGTCCATGAGTTGAGATTTTCTCTTCTGAATATCCGCCGCTTTGGCCTGGTCGAGCCAGAAATCAGGATCTTCCTCACGCGCTCGAATAGAGTCCAGCTCCTCCAACGTTCCCTCTAAGTCAAAGATACCTCCGAAGTTCGAGGGTCCGAGCTTTCAGCTTGTTCAGGCGGTATTCGAGTTGCTCCAGCATGATATATGCCTCCTGGCCGTGAGATTGCCTGTCGTGATGATAGATTCAGTGAAGATGGCGGGTCAAGAACTCCCGAAAGGCGGGGTCCTCAAGGCCCAGTCGCATGAGCGTCCGAACGTAGGAGTCCCACGTCCCGATGTCCAGGTATTCTCCCGACACGGGCACTCCCACAAGCCCCTCTTTCTGGGCCAACGTCTTCATGGAGTCGGTGAGTTGAATCTCCGAGTTTATCCCCGGCGGTGTGTTGCGGAGATACTCGAACACCTTCGGAGGAAAGAGGTAGCGCCCCATAATAGCCAATCGAGAAGGGGCCGCTTCCAGCGTGGGCTTCTCCACGGCATCGTTGAGGAGGAGAAAAGGGGTTTCCTCCCTCTCCACCGATACGATGCCAAACCGTGGCACATCCTCGTTGGGAACCTCAAGGAGGGCGACTGCCCCCTTGCCGTACTTCTCCCACGCCTCAACAAGCTGTCGGGTTGGAGAGGGTCTGAAGTGGTCGTCAGGGAGGGCCAGGAGAAAGGGCTCATCCCCCACTACCGGCGCCGCACACAGCACTGCATGACCGAGACCCAGAGGTTTTTCCTGGTACACAGCGACGACGTTGACACGCTCCCGAAGCAGTGCCAGTTCCTCTATGGATTGGGTGAGTTCTGGGGGGAGGCGCTTCCCGGCCAGGCGGTGATCGTCCAGGAAATAGTGGAGCAGCGCTTCCTTGCCGCGGCTGATAACCAGCACCACGGTGTCGACGCCACACTCCACCAGATCTGCCACAATATGTTGGATGGCCGGCTTTCGATCGATGGGTAACAGTTCCTTTGGAACGGCCAGGGTGGCCGGAAGGAAGCGAGTACCGAGGCCGGCACAAGGGATGACGGCCTTACGAACCATCAGTCGTTATCTTCGTTGGTTCCCAGGATGAAGCCTTTCACGCCACCCTTGCTTTTCCCGCGAAACTCGGCGAGCTGCTTGCGGTCCAGCTTCTCATAGGCCACCTTCAGCTCCTTGCGGGCGTCACGCTTGGCCTTCTTTCTTTCTTCTCGGGTCATCTTGCTTGTATCTGCCATGGTCTCCACCTCTTACGGACATATCAGGCGAGGAACCATAGCAGAACAGAAATGATTTTCAAGAGAAATTGTCTTGTGGTAGCCTCAAAGGGCGTGTGAGACTGGTGAAAACAACGGACGGCTGACACCCGGACAGGCACCAGCGCCGCGAGGAGAAGGAGATGACTCGAACCGCGTTGCTTTGCCTTGCTACCCTGGGAATCTGGGCAGTTGCGTGCTCGGGAGGAAGCGACTCGGTTGACGGAAACAGCTCCGACGGCGCCGTAGAAGTGGTCGATGTGGTTGCAGATGTGGAGACCATCCAAAGCGATGACACAACCTCTGCCGATTCCGCTCCAAACGATCTCATCGTTGCCGACACCGACGTCTTAAACGACCTCACCCCCTTCGACTTTGTGGAAGACAGTCCCCTTCAAGACGCCACCGAGGACGTTCAAGCGGAGGTCACCATCGTGGACGTAGTTGATACCACTCCCGACGACCTTCCTGACGACGCAGATGTTCCTTTTGCCTGCCACACCGATGAAGAATGTGTTGGGGTGATCATCATCTTTACCCAATGCCGCAGACCTGTCTGCGTGGTGGAAACAGGGCAGTGCGTGGCGGGGCTTTCAGAAGATCTCGAGGAGTGTGACGATTTCGACCCCTGCACGGTTGACGACGCCTGCACCAACGGCGAGTGCGCAGGTGCCGCGATGCCTTGCGACGATGCCAATCCCTGTACCTATGACGAGTGTTCCGGAGGGGAATGCGTCCACCCCCCCGTGCCTGACTGCATCCAGTGCAATGTGGACTCCGATTGCCCCCTTCCCCCCGTGACCTGCGTCGAAGCGTCGTGCGTGGGTGGACACTGCGAAACCGGGGAGAAAGACTGCGACGACGGTCTCTTGTGCACCGAGGATAGCTGCGACCCCGCAACGGGGGATTGCGTCAACAGTGGGGATTGCTGCTTCTCCATTGCAGACTGCAACGATGGCGACCTGTGCACCGAGGACATCTGCGATGCCAACACCAACTCGTGCACCCACGCGCCGGTAAGCTGCGAAGACGGGAACAATTGCACAGACACCCAGTGCCTGCCGGCAGAAGGGTGCCTGTACGCTCCCATCCCCGATTGCTTCATCCCCTGCGATGACACCGCTGACTGCGACGACGGCACGGTATGTACTCAAGACTTCTGCAATGTCCAGGAAGGTCATTGCAACTACATCCTGTACTATTGCAACGACAGCGACCCGTGCACGTTGGACTATTGCGACCCCATCATCGGCTGCACCGGTGACCCCAACCCCGCCTGCGACTCCTGTGAAACCGACGAAGACTGCGTGAATCCAAACAACCTCTGTTTCCAGGGTAGCTGTGAAGGGCACTGCGTCTTCAAAGAGGTCGTTTGCAATGACAACGACCCCTGCACCGACGACTACTGCATCCCGGAACAAGGTCTCTGCTGGTTCGAAGACCACTGCTGTGAGACCGCGGCAGATTGCGTCGTCTATTCGGCTTGTGAAGAGGCCCAGTGCCTGGAAGGGTCGTGTATTGTTCAACCCTTGGACTGCAACGACATGAATCCCTGCACCCAGGACCAGTGCGACCCCACCAGCGGATGCTACCACGAGACCATTCCTGGGTGCTGAGGAATCCAAACCGTTGGAAAGCGAGGAAACTCCAATGAAAGCGCGCCCTGGGAAGAACGCCGACCTCGACATGGATCGGCTCATCGCCAACCTTCAAGAGGCGTACAAAGGAATGCGGGACCCCGTGGTTACCGAGATGACCTTGAACGAGCGCAATCCCTTCAAAGTCCTCATCGCCACCTTGCTGAGCCTTCGCACTCGAGATGAACAGACCCGGGACGCAGCAGCACGACTCTTTGCCCTGGCCGAGACCCCGGCCTCCATGCTGGATTTGACCCCCGAAATCATCGAAAAGGCCATCTTTCCAGTAGGATTCTACCGGGTCAAGGCGCGACGAATCCTGGAGGTCTGTAAGCAGCTCATCGACCGATACTCCGGCGACGTGCCCGCCGACCTTGAGGCCCTCCTCTCACTCCCCGGGGTGGGGCGAAAAACCGCCAATCTGGTCCTCACACGGGGATTCAACCTCCCGGGAATCTGCGTGGACACCCACGTCCACCGGATCTCCAACCGGCTGGGGTATGTTATCTCCGAACACCCCGACGACACCGAGAAGGTGTTGCGCCAGATTCTTCCCCTCAAGTATTGGATCATTTACAACGACCTCCTGGTAGCTTACGGTCAGAACATCTGCGCCCCCATTTCACCCTGGTGCTCGAAATGTGTGGTGGCGGACCAGTGCATGCAGCTTGGGGTGACCAAACATCGGTGACACCCGGGCTGACGCCCAATTCATGAAGCAGGTGCCATGGGAAACGATCTCTTCCAGCCCCCGAACCGCAACGCTGCCAGCAAGGAATCACGTCCGCTGGCCGACCGAATGCGCCCTTCGACCCTTGACGAGGTTGTTGGGCAAGAAGAACTCGCCGGCTCCCAGGGTACCCTCCGGCGCCTGGTGGAGACCGGCAACCTCCCCTCTCTTCTCTTCTGGGGAGGCCCCGGATGTGGAAAAACCACCCTGGCTCACGTCCTAGGAACCCTCCCGGGGTACCGCTTCATCTCCTTTTCGGCGGTGTTGGGGGGAGTCAAAGAAGTAAGAGCCATTGTCCAGGAAGCTTCCCAGGTGCTGGCCGGTCAAGGGGACAAAACCGTGCTCTTCGTGGACGAAATCCATCGCTTCTCCAAGTCTCAACAAGACGCATTCCTCCCCCACGTGGAGCGGGGAACTGTGGTCCTCATCGGAGCCACCACCGAAAACCCCTCCTTTTACGTTAATGCGGCGCTTCTGTCTCGCTGCACCGTGGCTCGGCTGGAACCGCTGAAGACCGAAGATCTCAGCAAGCTGCTCAGGCGCGCCGCTGCCGAAGAACGAGGTCTGGGCGGAGCCGTCGTCGTCGAAGAAGACGCCATCGAACAGATCGCCCAGTTGGCAGACTCCGATGCCCGAAGAGCCCTCACTCTCCTGGAGCAGGTCGCCTGGGTGGCGCAAAGACGGGAGGCGCCCGTTTCGCTGCAGTTGGTCGCCGAGGTGTTGAAGAAACAGCCCATGGCCCACGACAAGGCCGGCGACAGCCACTACGATATTGTCTCTGCCTTCATCAAGAGCCTGCGAGGAAGCGACCCCGACGGAGCCTTGTACTGGATGGCCAGACTCCTCGAAGCTGGAGAAGACCCCCTCTTCGTCCTTCGCAGAATGGTGATTTTCGCCTCCGAGGACGTGGGAAATGCCGACCCAAGGGCCCTGCAACTCACCGTGTCAGGGATGGAGGCCGTTCGCTTCCTCGGAATGCCGGAGGGACGCATTGCTTTAGGACAATTGGCCACCTACCTCGCCTGCGCTCCCAAAAGCAATGCCTCTTACCTGGCCATCGATGCTGCCTTGGGGGATGTGAAGAAGGGAAGCAACCATCCTGTTCCCTTGCATCTGAGAAACGCTCCGACGAAGCTCATGAAGGAGATGGGAGCCGGAAAAGGGTACCAGTACCCTCACGATCACCCCGGCGCGGTGGTGGAGGCCGATTATTTCCCCGAAGGGATGCCCCCCCGCCGCTACTACGAACCGAAGGAGACAGGCTACGAAGGGCATATGAAGAAGATGATGGAGTGGCGAAGGTCCCTCCTGGAAGAGAGGGAGCGGGACGGGGATCCGGGGACCGAAGAAGAAACGAACCGAAGGGATTGACAAGGTTCAACCCGGTCTGATACCTTGGAGCCCGTCGACGTATGCCCAACCAGCCAATGCGGACCCGTGAGGTGAATAGATCAATGGCTAGGACAGGTGTTCTACTTGCGGTGATACTTGCAGTGCTCCTCGTGGGGGCGCCGCGTGCCACTGCTGGAAAATATGATTTGGATATGACCCGCTTGTACCTCTTTGATGCGGGGAACGAACAAACTCCCGACCAGAACTTCAAGGGACTCATGGGAGATCTCGGTGTGGCGTTGGCCCCACGCTTCCTGGGGCCGGCTACGACCCTGGGCGCTCTGGGCTTTCAGATCGCCTTCGACTATTCCATGACCAACATTCCGGAGAATGCAGACCACTGGAAGACGGTAATGACCGACCCCGCCGGAAACGGCAAAGGGGCCGACTCATTCCTCTCCACCATGCACCTCCACGTCCGCAAGGGATTGCCCTTCTCCGCAGAAGTCGGGGGGACGTTCAGCAAGCTGTTCGACAGCGACATGTGGGGAGTTGGATTCGAATTCAAGTATTCCGCCCTTGAGGGGTTCCTCTATCTTCCCGAGATTTCCTTTAGAGCCAGCGTCTCTACGTACCTCGGAAGCCGGGATTACACCCTCCTGACTGCCGGCGGGGATGTCGTCGTCTCCAAGAAGATCGGTATCGTCGGACTGTTCAAGGTGGCCCCCTACGTCGGCTACAACTTCATGTATATCCACGGCGGCTCCAACGTCGTCCTGCTCTTCAACCCCAATAACGCCGGAATCGCAGAACAGCGTGTTTTCCAAACCGCCCACGTCTTCAAGCACTTTGCCGTGCTCGGATTCCAGCTTGTGTCCACCATCGTGAACACCGGCTTTGAAGCGTCCATCACCGAAGGGATGCAAACCTATTCCTTCCGCCTCGGGGTGGAATTCTAGAGCGGATGTTCCCATCCTTTTTATCTCCTGACCCGACCCCGACAAGACAGAGGTTCCCCATGCGAATCAGTCGTTCCACAGCGTATCTTGCCTTCTTCGCCGTTCTGATTGCCGTTGGTTTTGGCGCGTGTAGCGGCTCCCAAGATACACTCGACCCCAATGACCCCCTCATCCAGGGGCTGTCCCCAGAACCCGTGGGACTCGAAGGATTGCCCTCAATTGGACCGGTGGATGCTCGGGTGACCATCATCGAAGTCACCGATTTTCAATGCCCCTTCTGTCAACGCGGCGCTGGAACTATGAAACAGGTCCTTGAGCACTACGGTGACAAGGTTCGACTGGTGGTGGTCCACATGCCTCTGCAATTCCACCAAGATGCCCGCCCCGCAGCGTTGGCCTCCCTCGCCGCACACCGCCAGGGGAAATTCTTTCCATACCAGGACCTCCTCTGGGCAAACGCCAGAAACCTCACAGAGGAGAATCTCGAACGGTTCGCCAAAGAGGTGGGCCTCGACATGGACCAGTGGCGAAAAGACTATCACTCCCCAGAGATTGCAGCAGAGTTGGATCGGCACATGGCCATCGCCTCGGTCTTAGGAGTGCGGGGCGTGCCACATTTTCGCATCAATGGAAAGCAATTGGTTGGGGCCCAACCCTTTGCTACCTTCAAAGAGGCCATCGATGCACAACTGGACGCAGCAGACGAGCTCATCGCCCAAGGCCTGCCTCGCAAATACGTTCACGCCAAACTCAGCGCCGGGGTAGACGACGGGCGATACAAGCGACTCATCATCGATGGGGAAAAGCCCGGCGGAGACCTGGTCGCTCCCGAGCCTCAAGTGAAGCGGCCTGCTCGCCGCGACCTGGTGGCGGAGGCCCGCAAAGCGTTGGAATTGGTCCTTGAACTGCCCCTGAATGTCCTGGAGTCCTTTTCCTACAGTGCCGTTGGTCTGGACGTGTGCATTTCAGACGGTCCTGAAGACGCCGCCGTGACCCTGGTGGAGTTCATGGACTACGAATGTCCTTTCTGTCGCAGGTTCGAAGACACCCTGACAAAGGTAGCCGAGGGAGAAGGACGAAACCTGCGTCGAGTGGTGTGCCAGCTACCTCTGGGATTCCACCGAAACGCCCGCTTCGCTGCCAAGGGGGCATACTCCGCCTGGAAACAGGGACGATTCCCCCAGTACCACGCTGCTCTCATGACAGGCCCCGCACTCTCTCCAGAACGCATCGAGGATGCTGCCAGAGAGGCCGGTCTCGACTTGACCCTGTTCGAAACGCAGCGCTTCTCCCCCGAAGCCGAGGAGTGGGTCGTGGCCCAGGAGGCGCTGGCCCAAAAGCTTAACGCCCGGGGGACCCCCAACTCCTTCATCAACGGGTTTGCCTATCATGGAGCCAGACCATTTGACGAACTCATCTCCGTCATCAAGGCCCACAGAGAGACAGCCCGGAAACTCATTGAGAAGGGACTTCTTCCCATCTACTTCCACGCTGCAATCGCGTCCAAAGCCGGAACCAAAGAGTACAACGAGGCAGTGTTCGGCAAGTGATGTCGCTGGGAAGTTTGATCAATGGCTACCCCGGGTGTATCCTCTCACGGACGTAGTGAGGGTATGCAATGAGTCGACTTTGGTTGCTAATCGGGGTGGTGTGTCTCCTGGTTGTCGGGCCCGGTGTGGTCTGGGCAGCGGATGTAGATGGGGATGGCCTGGAGGATGAATGGGAGCTGTCCTATTTTGTCTCCCTGAGCTCGCAGGACGGAACCGGAGATCCTGACCTTGACACCCTCACCAACGAAGAAGAAGAAGCCCTGGGGACCGACCCCACTCGAGAAGATACCGACGGTGATTCACTCACCGACGCCGAAGAACTGAACAGCCCCTACGCATTGGACCCGACAAGCCTCGACACCGACGGCGATTTCCTCCTGGACGGCGAAGAAGTGGCGCTGGGAACAGACCCCACCAATGGGGATACCGACTCCGACGGTCTCACCGACTTCATCGAGGTCCAGAAGGGGTTTGACCCACTGGAGGGAGACTCCGACAGCGGCGGGGTCTGGGACGGCGAGGAAGTTCTCGTGGACCAGACCGATCCAGAAGACGCCACCGATGACCTCATGGATTCCGACAACGACGGTATCACCAACTACTTTGAGTCTCAGGGGGGAACCAACCCCTTCGTCAGTGACACCGACGCCGACTGGCTCGCCGATGGAGACGAAGATGCCAATCACAACGGCGTTTGGGATGACGGCGAGACCGACCCCACCAACCCCGACACCGATGGAGATGGCCTCCACGATGGTTGGGAGGTGCTTGTTTACGAAACAGACCCGTTTGTTCCGGATACCGACGGCGACGGACTCACCGACGGCGAAGAACATACCTACAAGTTTGGCCTCTATCCGTGCTTGAGCCCCCTGTTTGACGACTCCGACCGAGACGGACTGGGAGACCAGGAAGAGGTGGACGGCAACGTCTCCAACCCCTGCATGCCGGACTCCGACAACGACGGCTTGTACGACATCTCCGAAGTCTACGATGGCACCGTCGCCACCGACCCCACCGACAAGGCCCTTGATACCGACGGCGACGGCCTCTCCGACCTCTTTGAAGCAGACGTCTCGGGGACCGACTCCACAATGGAAGATACCGACGGCGATGGGCTTTCCGACGCCGAAGAGTGGCTTCCTCTCGTAGATGGGATGATCACCGATCCAAACGACGCCGACACCGACGACGATGGCATCCTCGACGGCAACGAAGGGGGAGTCCTCTCGGAAACTGGAGTGCTCATCTATGGAAGCAGCCCCCTCAAATGGGACAGCGACCAGGACGGCCTCTCCGATGGGCTGGAAACCGGCCTCACATCGCCGCAGCAGTCGGTCGTCGACCCGGACGCCACGGACCCCGCACTGTTCGTGGCAGATACCGACCCCCTCACCACGACCTCTGCCAGAGACGCCGATTCCGATGACGACGGCCTGAAAGATGGGGTCGAAGACGCAAACCACGACGGCTTCAAGGGCGCAGATGAAACCGATCCCAACCTCTTTGATACCGACGGAGACAGCATCGACGACGGATGGGAGACCCAGTACTCCACCGACGAAGCCTGCCCCGATGCTCCGCTGGGACCCCTCGACCCCCTCGACCCCTCGGACAAAGGGCTCGACAACGATGGCGACGGCCTCTCCAACTTCAAAGAGTACACATTGGTCAAGTGGGAAGGGGGAGAGGTGCTCAAAAACAGCACCAACCCGTGCCTCTGGGACACCGACGGAGACGCCCTTCGAGACGGCCTCGAAGTCTACGGAAACTATGGAGTCCCGACCCCATCGGGGGCAGGCTCCGACCCCAACATGGCAGACACCGACGGCGACGGCCTCACCGACGGGCAGGAAGACGCCAACATGAGCGGAACCTGGTCGCCGCTGGTGGAAACCAATCCGGTGAAGAAAGATACCGATGGGGATGGACTGTTGGACGGCGCCGAAGATACCAACAAGAACGGCGTGGTCGACCCCGGGGAAACTGACCCAACGAACCCAGACACCGACGCCGATGGGCTCAACGACGGCACCGAATTCAACCTCCTGGGAACCGATCCCCTCAAGCCAGACACCGACGACGATGGACTGCTGGACGGTCTCGAAGTCGCCGGGCTGGGAGATGGCTGCCCCCAGACTCGCACCAGCCCCCACCTGGCCGATACCGACGGCGACGGACTCACCGACGGGGCCGAAGACGCAAACCACAACGGCTGCTACGAACCTGGGCTGGGGGAAACCGACCCCCTCAACCCGGACAGTGACGGAGACAAACTGTCTGACGGCCTCGAGGTCGGAGCCCTGGGGGATACCGACCCCGCCTCCACGACCAACCCTTTGGTGAAGGACACCGACGGCGATGGACTCTGGGACAGCCATGAAGACAAGAACAAAAACGGTGCCGTGGACGAAGGAGAGAGCGATCCAAACCTCCTCGACACCGACGAAGGTGGAGTCCCCGACGGCACCGAGGTGCTGGTTGACGACACCGACCCAACCAACCCCCTGGACGACAACACCGCCGACCCCGACGGGGACGGAATTGTCAACGGGGACGAGAAGAAGATAGGCACCGATCCCTACAATGCCGACACGGATGGAGATTTCATCCCGGATCCGGTGGAGGTTGGAGACGACCTCGAAAACCCCGTGGATACCAACAACGACAATCAGATTGACGCCCTGGATCAGGATTCCGACGGCGATGGAATCCCAGACTCCATCGAAGCAGGGGATACGGATCTTGCCACCCCGCCGGTAGACTCCGACTCCGATGATACCCCCGATTACCAGGATTCAGACTCCGATGACGACACCATCCCAGACAACGTCGAGTGGGGAGTGGACTCCGACAACGATGGCGTGGCCAACCCCGACGCCGACCTCGACGACCAGTACAACTACCTCGATCTCGACTCGGACAACGACGGCAAGGATGACGTCGATGAAGGAACCGGAGACCAGGACAACGACGGAATCCCGAACTTCGTCGATCCAAACGACGCAGACGGGCCGGAAATGGACAGCGACGGGGACGGCCTGAAGAACACTCATGAAGTGGAACTGGGCACGGACCCCTTCAACGCGGACACAGACGGGGACGGCCTCAACGATTTCGAAGAAGTGGAAGGAGGCTCCGATCCTCTCGACC
>CALFHQ010000324.1 GCA_937876385.1 uncultured Pseudomonadota bacterium | reverse complement strand
AACTCCCGGGGATCGCTCGAGGGGGCACAACCCTTGTCATCAGCCCCCTCATCGCACTCATCGAAGACCAGGTAGCAAAGCTGCATACCCTCGGTTTCGCTACCGCCCGAATTCATTCCGGGCGCAGCCGTGAAGAGTCCAGGCAGGTCTGCAAAGACTACCTTGCAGGGGAATTGGACTTCCTCTACGTCGCCCCGGAGCGTCTGTCTGTGCCCGGATTTCCAGAGCTTCTAGCTCGCAGAAAGCCAACCCTTATCGCCGTTGATGAGGCCCACTGCATCTCCCACTGGGGGCACGATTTCCGCCCGGACTATCGACTGTTGGGGGAGCGCCTCCCCCTGCTGCGCCCCTCTCCTATCGTGGCCCTCACCGCCACAGCCACGGTGCGAGTGCAAAAGGACATCGTACGCAGCCTCCAGTTGGAGAACCCCAACCTCATCACCCGTGGCTTCTGGAGAGACAACCTGGCCGTTGAAGTTCGAGAAGCGTCTCGTTCCTTGCGTCCTCAGTTGGTCAAGGAGCTTCTCGAGCAACCCGACGCCCTCCCCGCCATTGTCTACGTTCCTACCCGAAAGGAGGCCGAGGCGCTGGCTCTGGGACTGGCTCGCCACGGCGCTGTCCCCTACCACGCCAGCATGAACCCGGAAGAGCGCCACCGCTCTCAACTGGCCTTCATGGAGGACAAAGCGCAAGTGGTCGTTGCCACGGTGGCCTTTGGAATGGGGGTGGACAAGTCCAACATCCGCACCATCGTCCACACAGCCCTTCCCGGCAGCGTCGAAAGCTACTATCAGGAGATTGGACGTGGGGGAAGGGACGGCAAACCTTGTCGCGTGGTTCTGTTCTACGCCTGGTCTGATCGCAAGCTGCTCGAGTTCCTGCACAATCTCAGCTACCCGGATCCAGACTTCGTAAAGGAGGTGGGGAAGAAGGTTCCCAAAGAGCCAACCCATCGAACCGAGGTTTTTGATGATGCCACGGAAGAGGACTCCACCGAGTCGGCCCTTCGCCAGCTCTACAACCACAACGCCATCACCTGGACTCCGGACGATCGCATCGCCTCCACAGGAAAGCGGGGGTGGCTGAAGGAATATGTAGCCCAGCGGGACCACCGCAGTGGTCAAATTGAGGACACCCTCCACTTTGCCCAGTCGGGGGCGTGCAGAATGCACGACCTGGTTCGCTATTTCAGTCCCTCGGAAGCGGCGCGCAAAGAGTGTGGTATTTGCGACCACTGCGCCCCCCAGGATGCGCGTTCTCGGGCGTTCCAGATTCCCACGTCGATGCATTCGGAGCGCCTCGACGACATTCTCTCGGCTTTGCGAGGAAGGGCCGGGCAGACTCCTCGCCAGATCATGGACAGCGCCTTCTCCAGCGGCGGGGTGGATCGCGATCTATTGGAAGCCTACCTCGATTGCCTTTCCAGAGGGGGATTGCTGAAGGCAGAGACTGATTCCTTCGAGAAGGATGGGCGCACCATCAGTTTTCAGCGGCTGTTTCTCACTTCAGAAGGCCGTCAGGCACGAAACCTTCAAGACGTAGAGCTGTGGCTGGAGGCACCAACCATCGCTTCCTCCACGTCCAAGACAAAGCGCCGCAAGGCAGCAGCCAAGAAGTCCCAAATTATTGAGCGCCTCGTTCCCACGGTACAGGCAGACGCCTGTCGCAAGATGCTGACTCAATGGCGAACGAAGAGAGCCAAAGCAGCACACGCTCCGCCTTTTCGGATTCTCTCCAATGCGGCCATCACGGCTATCGCCCGCACCGGTCCCCGCAGCATCGAGGAGTTGTTGCTGGTTCGAGGAATCGGCTCAGTAAAGGCGTCGGAGTTGGGAGAGGAGATTCTCGACATCGTCAGGCAGTCCCGGGAAAACTCCTAACCTGGATCGTCCTTGCGAATCCAGCGGACAACCGTCGCCC
>CALFHQ010000323.1 GCA_937876385.1 uncultured Pseudomonadota bacterium | reverse complement strand
ATTCAGATGGAGATTGCCCGGCAGTTGGACCCAAATGGAATCTTCGCCGGCATCGAGTCGACCTTGGGAGGGAACAATGCGCTCTAGACCCACCCCCAAAGACCTTGAATTGTGTCGCTACTGCCCATCGCTATGCCAAAGCCGCTGCCCTGTAAACCTGGCCCTCGCCGACATCGCCTGGAGCCCCTGCGGGAAGATGTCGGGCGTCTGGCGCCTTCAGGAGGGGTTGGTGAAGGCGACCAGGGAAGCCACGATTCCCCTCCACATGTGCTTGGATTGCCTTGCCTGCCGAGAGGTCTGCGACCACGGGGTGGAGGTTCCAGACAACCTGGCAGGGGCCCGACTGGCAGCGGACACCCACTACGCCCAAACACAAAATCCGGTGGACACAACCTGGAACACGCAGAAGGCGTGGGAGACCTTGAGGAGTTGTACTCCCGCCTGGCGTTGTGTTGACGAAGCAGCGGTGCTTCTTGTTCCGGGTCGGGAGATGCTTGAGCCGGAAGGCGTCGACCAGCTCAAAGCCCTCTTTCAAGTGTTGGACAAGCTTAGCGACGAGGTTGTGGGTGTAAACCCGGATTCAGTTCTCGACGATGGGCATTTCTCGTATATCCATGGGAACCTGGCCCAAGCAAAGACAGCAGCAGGCAAAGCATTTAAGCGCTACGGCAAGTACAAGCGGATCGTGGTTGCTTCTCCCCACAATTTGAGCTTCGTGACGTTGCACTGGCCACAGTTGGGATACGACCGGAGCAAGTCGGTGATGGGCGTTATCGAGTACCTGTCGTCGGCCATGGACTGGAACCACTCTGCTCGATTCGACGGCAGAGTCGCCTGGCACGACCCTTGCCATTTGGGCCGGCATCTGGAGCAATACCAGTTGCCTCGGGATCTTCTGAAGTGGGCGGGGCGCTATGCGCCAGTCGAGTTGCTCCACAATCACGGCAACTCTCTGTGCTGCGGTGGCGGCTACCCGATGTCCACCCGAGATCCGGACGGTGCGGCAAAGGTTACAGCGATGCGAGTGGCCGAAATCGACGCCTCGGAAGCCGACGTTGTGGTCACAGGGTGCAGCCAATGCGTCCACACGTTGAGAGAGGCCAATCCAGAGAAACCGATCAAACATCTAGTTGAGTTTCTGGCGGAGGTATTGTGATGGGACATTCAGAATATAGGACCTTCGTGGTGCTCAATCCACATTCCAGCAACGGCCGGACGGGAAAGCGCTGGCCTGAGATTGAAGAGGCCATCAGACGATGCATCGGCCCCTTCGATTGGAAGGCGACCAACCGCCCTCGGGAAGCCACTGACCTGACACGAGAGGCCTTGACGAAGGGATACGAGATGATCGTATCCATTGGCGGAGATGGAACCCATCACGAAACCGTCAACGGCTTCTTCGACGGCAAGACTCCCATTCAGGAGAAGGCGGTTCTGGCGACTGTGACCAGCGGAACCGGGGGAGATTTCCGCCGAACTTTCGGCATCGGCACAGGCCCCTACCCTGCGCTGGATGCTCTCCCCGGCACCGCCACCCGGGACATCGACGTAGGATGGTTTTCCTACGTGGACAACCAGGGAGTTCCCCAGGAAGCCATCTTCCTGAACATCCTCAGCTTCGGCATCGCCGGTCTGGTGGATGACATGGTCAACAAGACCACCAAGGTGCTGGGGGGCAAGGCTTCTTTCATCCTGGGAACCCTTCGAGCCGCGGCCAAATACAGGGCTCAGACGGTGGAAGTGCGAATGGATGACGGTGCCTGGGAGGAGAAGGTTATCCACAACATCGCTGTTGCCAATGGTCGCTATTTCGGTGGCGGAATGCATGTGGCCCCGTTGGCGGAGCCTGATGACGGCCTCTTTGATCTGGTTGGCTTCGAGGGGATGACGACCCCTCGGTTCATGGGACTGGCCGGCTCCATCTACAAAGGGGCGCACCTGGGCAAAGTGGGGGTGACTCACCACCGCCTCAAGACCCTCGAAGCCCGCTCAAATGCCGACGTGTTGTTGGACGTCGACGGTGAGCAGTTGGGCCGTCTGCCTCTTCGTATCGAAATCCTCCACAAACCCATTCGGTTGAAAATCCAGGAACAATGAGCCCCAAGAAACACCGTTCGCATCGGGCCGACATCAAGGCCCACCAGAAGAAGTCGGCAGTCCCAATCAAAGGGAACAGGTGGCGTTCTCGCTTGCAGCGATGGAAGAACGTCAACTGGAAGGAATTGCTCGTCCACGTACTCATCGCCTTAGCCAGCGGCAGCATGGTCGCTTTGGCCTTTCCCGACTTCGGGATCTGGCCTCTCGCCTGGGTAGCGTGGGTTCCGCTGACGCTCCTCCTTGAGAGAGTCCCGTTGAAGCGAGGCTTCTGGTTGGCATTCCTGGCCGGTGGAGTCACCAACGTCGTTGGATTTTCCTGGATCTACAACCTTCTGCATGAGTTCGGACACCTTCCTGCGTGGCTATCCGCCATCGTGCTGTGCCTCGGCGGGCTCTACCAGGGACTCTCCATCGCCCTGGCGCTCCTTGCTGCGGAAGCCCTTCGACGCAATCGAGGGTGGTCTCGTCTGTGGACCTTGCCCCTGTTCTACACGACCTTTGAGGTCTTTCATCTCCTCCTCTTTCCGTGGTACATCGGCAACTGCCAGTACCCCTGGCTCGACCTCATTCAGATTGCTGATCTCGTGGGAGTCCCCGGTGTAACCTTCGTAGTGATTCTGGGCAATGCGGCCATCCTGGAGGTCCTCTCCGCCCGCCTGCAGCGCCGACCGAAGTGGCCCCTTCGTCCCATCATCGTGGCACCCGTCGTGCTTGCCATGGTGCTCGGATACGGAGCGCTGCGGCTGTCGCAGATTGAAGAACAGATGGAATCCGCCGAGACCTTCAAAGTGGGTGTCGTCGAACCGGAAATCGGAATCTACGAAGACGAAGTGCTGAACTACCCGGAAGACACTCCGGCCTCGTGGATCTTGCGACACGCCAACTTGAAGTTGCAGCAAGCAACCGCTGCGATTCTGGACGATCACCCCGACGTGGACCTGGTGGTGTGGCCGGAGACCTGCTACTTCCCCGTTATCTCTGTGTACGCCCGGGACGGCTACCCTCGCTGGTTGCTGCTGGGCGACGAGGGCTCGGTGGCCCTGGACCACCGCTTGAAGCGGGAACATTTCGATGTTCCAAAGTTGGTTAAGGTTGCTTCCGCCGGAGGTCCCATGATCTTTGGGATCGACGACCGGGAGCGGTTGCTTTCTTTTGACGAGGGCAAGTGGAACCCGGTGGAACTGCCCGACGGACTGGCACCGATCTCAGTCGCCGTCTTGTGCAGCGAATTTGAGGAAACGGTGGATTCCCGCTTCGACGGCTGCGCGGCGCTGGTTGGAACCCGAGAAGGCAAACTGGTAATCGGGCTTCCCGGACGCTTCGACACCTTCGAAGTGGGTGTCGCAGTGGAGCAGTTCGTGACCTTCCCGGAGGGGCGTTTCGTGGGAGTGGGCGGAAGCGAGATGGTGGTCGGGAACCTCCCAACTGGGGAATTGGTCAACCGAGCCATCGCCAAACGAGAGTGGGTGGACTCGGTTTCTTTTGAGGACGTGGGGTGCTTCTTGACGAAGGACGGAATCCTGGCCTGGATGGAGCCAGACGGGAGCACCGTGGTTGAAAAGAGGACGGAGTTCAAGAACGCCCAGGTGAATGACATTACCGCACTGCCCCCCGGTGGACTCGTTCTGGCCACCGACTCGGGACTCCTGGCGCTCAAGGACGGCGAA
>CALFHQ010000322.1 GCA_937876385.1 uncultured Pseudomonadota bacterium | reverse complement strand
TCACCCTGAAGTTCGCACACCTCTCCCGGAGGTCATTTGTGAGGGAAGCTCTGGGTTGCAATTCCCGAAGACGGAACCGAGTTGGATTTCGCTGCGAAGCGAAACCTTCGTCGGTGACACGTCTTCGGCGCGCACTGACCACACATTTTGAACTGGCCACCCAGCGCGTGAATCCACCCATACCCCATGCCAATGGGTCAAAGAGCCAACGGCCTTCCGCCGACATCCGGTGTGTCGGCGGATTCCGAACACACTAAGACTTAACGGGAGTTGGATCTCGTTTGGGCACGTTGACGGGGAAAATTGGTCAGAAAGAGTGCACTTGGTTCTTGGGGATTCGGCGGAGAGTCTGGCTGAACCTTGCTACTTGCACTTGCCCGAACTGCAGGAACTTCCCGGGCACTCGGAGTCGAAGCTGCACTTGCCGTCCGGCGCATTGGAGCACTTGCTGCTGTGGCATTTGGCCCCGTTGCCGCCACAATCCGAATCGAAGCTGCACTTGCTGCCTGCACTGTCGGCACACCTGCTGCTGTTGCATTTCACGCCGCTGTGGCAGTCGGAATCGAAGCTGCACTTTCCGTAGTCGCTGGCTTGGGCAGTGGTTGCTGCAAAGGCAAACACCATGAACACAGCAAGGAATACTCTGGCGATCACTTTCATCTGGAACCTCCGGTTGTTTGGACACGTTTCCATGGTGCTCCTCTCATCGGTCGAAAGTCAAGAAACAGTCAACCCACAGCATTCGATGAGAGGTCCAGAGTCGAGGTCCAAGTTCTCGCCACTGAATTAACCATGGGACACGGGGAGCATTTATGGCTACAGTTTCAAGGTTGGCGTCCAGTTCATGGTTCTCGGGCGGGGCGATTCTACGGAATATGGAGGTTGTCGGTGATGAAGAAGAGGCTTTCTGTTTGGTTCGTGGCTTCATTGTTGGTGGGGGGATTGGTTGCTTGTGGCGGGGGTGGAGGAGATGGAGAGACGGACGTCAAAGCCGACGTCACTGATGCCCTCGTCCCGGATTCTTTGGACGATACGGCGTTGGACTTGCAGTCCGACGGGGTCGCAGATGTCGTCCCGGATGGCGAGGATGGGATGCTGCCGGATGTGGGTGAAGACACCGACACGGTGGATCCGTTGGCGCCCTTTGCTTTCACAATTCAGGATCCCTCGGAGTTGGTTCCCGGCCATGACGCCGTGGGACGGATCGGCGACTTCCGCATCGGAAACAGCCATATTGATGCCGTCATTGGAGGAGCCGACCACTCCATCTGGGGACCCTACGGCGGTGGGGTTCTCGACTTCACTGTGGCTGGAGGGGAGGACTACTTTGAAGAGCAGTTCCCCATTGCCGGCTTCCTGCGAGGGGTTCGGGTAAACACCATCGAAGTTGTGAAGGACGGCTCCGACGGTGAGGCGCTGATCCGAATTACGGGCACCGACGGACCGATTCCGTTGGTCGCTGCCATGGTTCCGCTGCCTCCAGTGGGTGCCGACGTGACGGTGGAATACGCCCTGTCGTCGGATTCCGATTGTCTGGAGATTCGAACGTCGATCACGAATACCACTGGAAAGCAGGCCCTCATCGAAGTTGGAGACGGCCTGGTATTCTCCGAGCGAGGCCGAACCTTTGGTTCGGGTGCCGGTTTCGACGCCTACATGCTGGTGGGTCAAGGTTCGGTGGACTACCTGGGCACGGACCTCTCCTCCGTGAGTTACATGATGGCCCCGGATCCTGGGGGAGCAATGGCAGTGGTCTTGTCCCAGGAAGAGTTGAACGCCGTCTTGTACGATTCCCTGGACTTGGCCCCAGGCGAAACGGGTACGGTGAAACGCTGCCTCTATGCATCCAGCGGTCGAAGCATCCGAGTTTTGAACAATCTGTGGAAGAATCGGGGAGTCGAATTGACTGAGGTCACCGGTTCTGTTGACGTGGCCACCGAGGGGTACGATTTCTCTGAGGTGTCCGTGGAGATGCGCACCGACGATGGATTCCAGGGCGCAGCAATGCCCAACGCAGCGGGGGAGTTGTCCTTCCTTCTTCCCTCGGGAACTTACACTGGGACGGTAACGGGACCCGGAGTGGGTCCGGTGGAAACACCGTTGGAGGTCGTCTCCGGCACTCCGGCGACGTTGGAGTTCGATCCCGAAGATCCGGGCCGTATCGATGTATCCATTGTGGATCCGGATGGTGCCCCCGTGCCCTCTCGAATCATGGCTCAGTTGGGTGCCGAAGACAACTTCAACGGGGGCCGAGTGGCCTTGATTCCCGACCTCCAGGGGAAAGCGACGATATTCTTGCCAGCGGGAGAATACACCGTCCAGGGGACCCACGGTTTCGAGTGGAGCTACTGCCGCAAGACCGTTCAACTCGCTGCCGGCGAGTCCGTCACCGCCGAATGTCCCATTGAGCAGATAATGGACTACTCGGGTTGGATTCAAGGGGATCTTCACACGCACTCGGAGCACTCCATCGACAGTCAGATGTTGCGAGAGGTGCGGGTCACGGCGGACATCGCCGAGGGCCTTGATTTCTGGGCCAGCACCGAGCACGACGTCTTTACGGACTTTGCTCCCACCGTGGAAGCAATGGGCGTTGGAGACCTCATCATGTCCTCTCGAGGCAACGAAGTGTCTCCGGTTGGACGGCATTTCAACGGATTGGGATGTTCTCCGACGCCGGAGCAGATGTATCGATACTTCGAGGTTCCGTGGGTAAATTTCACCGAAGCTGGTGAAGTGGGAGGCTTCTTGCCTTGCCCCGCCGTGTGGAAGAGCATGCACGAGGACTTCAACTGTCGTGTTGTGCAAATCAACCACCCCCGGGAGGGGCAGGGTTACTTTGACTTTGTTCACTACGATCCCATCGTGGGCCCCTCTTCGGCGAAGCCCGGCGAGTTGGACATGACCTTCGACGCCATCGAAGTGTGGAACTCCAGCGACAATTGGCCTCATCTGCGAGATCTGACGCTGGTGGACTGGTACAGCTTCTTGAACCGAGGGTACCGCAAGGTCGCCACAGGCAACGCGGACACCCACGACTTGTCCCAGTGGGCAGGGCAACCTCGAAACCTGGTGAAGGTGGATGGGGAACTCAGTGAGAGTGCATTCTACGACGCTTTGCTGGCTTCCAAGAGCCAGGTCTCAAGCGCACCGTTTATCGAGTTCACCATCAACGACGAGGGGCTGGGAAGTACGATCACTCCGGCCACCCCGACTACTGTGGTGAGAGCTCGCATCCGGGTATCAGCCCCAACCTGGGCCCCGCTGACGACGGTTCAGTTGATTGGCAACGGAGAGATTGTTCAGGAGTGGGACATCACGGACGAGACGGATCTGGAGCGCCTGGACGTCACCGTGGAATTGTCTCCGGCGGTGGATACATGGTACCACGTGCGGACCTTCGACCCGGTGCGCAATCTCACCCCGGTATACCCTGGCAGATCGTCCGCCGCTTTCACCAATCCCATTTGGATTGACCTGGCCGGTGATGGATTCGAGCCCCCAATCGTAGACTAGTCCTCGCCCATCTCTATGATGCTCTGCTCCTTTCCGATGGCGACGAGGACGTCCCCGGGGTTCACCTCGAAATCGGGTCCCGGCAGGAAGATGAAGTCGCTGGTACCCCTGCGAACTGCGATGATGAAGGTTCCGAAGTTCTTTCGAACGTCCAATTCCACCAGAGTCTTCCCCACAAACGCCTCGGGAGCCTCCACGTCCATCACCCGGTAGTCACCGGCAAGGGGTACATAGTCCAGGAGGTTCGGGTTCAGCAACCTCAGCGCAAGCCTCTCTGCGTGTTCCTGTTCTGGGGAAACAGTGGAATCGGCGCCGACAGCCCGCAGGATCTCGGAGTGGTCCTCGTTGCGGGCTTTGGCGATGATCCGCTTGATGCCCAGTCGCTTCAGGTGGAGGGTACACAAGATGCTGGCCTCGAGTTCTTCGGCGATGCTCACCACAGCCAGGCTGAAATCCGGTGACACCACCGAGGCTAAAGCGGAGGCATCCCGGACGTCCAGACAACGGGCCAACTGGACGTCGTCGGTGATGTCGTTGATTCGCTCCATGTTCTGATCGATGGCGAGCACTTCGCAATGCAAAGCAAGGGATCGAGCCAGTCCGGCGCCGAACCGACCCAACCCCACGATGCACACCTTCATGTGTCCGTTTTTCCTTCCGTTTCCGTTCTTGCTCATCCGATCATTACCTTTCCTTCGGGGAGTCGAACCCCCGGTGTTTTCTGATAGAAGGCCCAGACAACCAGCGTCAGCGGACCCACCCGCCCCACGAACATCGACAAGATGATCCAGAGTTGTCCGGGAATACTCAACTGGGTGGTCAGTCCGGTGGACAGTCCCACGGTTCCAAAGGCGGAGAGTTGTTCAAAGAGGATATCCTTGAGTTGGGCATTGGCTAAGCCCGCTTCTGTGACGGCGAGGAGGAGTACCCCAAGGAAGTTCCAGAGAAGGGCGAGTCCAACGAGGGTCGAGGCTCGGCGCACCAGTTCTCCCGGAATATGGCGTCCGAATATGGCCGGTCGTTTGCGTCCCAGAATCCGGGAGGTGAACTGAGCAAGCCAGAGCACCGCCGTAGTGGTCTTTATCCCCCCTGCGCAAGACCCCGGGGAACCGCCAACGAACATGAGAGCGCAGAGGACCAGGAGGGATGCCAGTGGAAGCCCCGAGATGTGAACCGTGTTGAATCCAGCGGTGCGAGCCGTCACCGACTGAAACAAGGCCGCAGAGCCTCGCTCCAGCACGGACCCTTCGGCAGCGGTCATTCCCGCCAGCGCCAGCAGCACCGCCCCTCCGACAATGAGCACAAAGGAGCTCCACAGCACCACTCGAGTGTGAAGGGAGAAGCCTCTTCGGCCCGGTGCAGGTTGGCACCCATGGCGAATTCGTCGCAGAAGCTCCAGCAAGACGGGCTGCCCGATTCCGCCGGCCACAATGAGAATGGAGATTGGAAGAATGATGAAGCCGTCATGCCTGAAATCGATGAGGCTCTCTTGATAGAGGGAGAAACCAGCGTTGCAAAATGCGGACACAGCATGAAAGACGGCTGAAGAAGCGGCCATGGGGAGAGAGTGGTACCTGGCAAACCCCACGAAGAGGAGCAACGCCCCGCCTGCTTCAAAGGCAAAGACGGTTTTAAGGATCTGTGAAAGTCGGTGGCGAAATTCCGCTGCAGCATCTCGCTGAAAGAAGGACTCGTTGAAAGCCGTTTGGGCCCGCAACGACATGGTTCGCCCGATGAAGTCGAAGGCCATCGCGGCAAAGGCCATCACCCCCAGTCCCCCTGCCTGTATCAGCAACAAGATGATCCCTTGCCCGATGGGGCTGAAATCGGAACCGGTATCCACCACCGTGAGCCCGGTAACACACACGGCGGAGGTTGCCGTGAAGAGGGCATCCAGGAGAGAGATGTCCCCGGTTGCCTGGGACATGGGAAGGCACAGGAGGAGCGTTCCAATGACAATCAGCGCAGCAAACCCGGAGACCAGGATGGACTGCGGGGAGAGGCCGAGAGACCGTCGAATCTTCTGCGGACGTTTCTGACTACTTCTTGTCCACATTGCGAGCACTCCAGTAAGGACACGAGGAGAAATTGCCGACGCACCAACGGGCAAAATGGTGGTCGGACAGCACCATGCGATCGTCGTGACACCCACAAACGCTCATGGGTTGGTTGTGCCTGACCCGCTGATGAAGCTCTGGGCAGCACTCTTCGAGGTGATGGTGCTCTGCCAGGACAGCGTCTTTCCATGCTTTGGAGGGTCCAGACGGAGTCACTACAAGGTAGTCAGCGCCGGCCAGAAAGACTTCTTTCAGCCAATCCGAGGTGGGGTGGGGAGTGGCGATGCCGATGGGGCAATTGCTGTTGATGAGCCGCTTCACCAATCGCACCGCGCTGGTGAGCCGGACGCTATCAAGAATGGGCCAATCGGCCAGGAGGAGCACTTCGGTCGCATCATCAGGGACCTCCGCCAAACCGGAGAGCGGTTCCGACCACTCCAGCCAACGGGGTTCTCCTTTCGTCTTCGCCATGAGCTGCATCGCATCACCTGCCTGCAAAAGTCGGCGGGCCTGTTTACAACTCTTGTGCCAACCATTAGGAAACGGGTGTGAGCCTTGTGTGGTGGGATGTTGGGAGATTTGGCTTCTCACCGTGAGCAGGACGCCATTCTTTCATTTTGCAATGCACCGTGCAAAATGCAATGTCGGTCAGATACCGAACTTCTTCCGTTTGCGCCAGAGGGTTGCCGGCGCGATTCCCAACTGCGCGGCGGTTTCCTCCAGGGAGAGGTTCAAGGCCAGAGCCTTGCGGATCTCTCTCTCCTCTACCAGAGCCAGCGGCACGATCCCCTGGTCGCAATCGGGGAGCTCTTTGGAGGCGTCTTGAATGCGTTTGGGAAGGTGCTCAATGCGCAACGTGCGCCCAGGGGCCATGAGGGTGGCCGCTTGCATGGCATTGGCCATTTCCCGCACATTGCCAGGCCAGCGGTAGGTGAGCAACAGAGGCTCCACTTCGGCGTCCCACTGGGTAATTCGCTTCCCGTGGATTTTGCAGAACTCGTCTAAGAAGCGGCGGGCCAGGGGGAGGATGTCTTCGGTTCTGTGTCGAATGGCGGGGAGACTCAAGTCAACAACGCTCAATCGATAAAAGAGGTCTTGCCGGAATTGTCCCTCTTTGACCATCTCTTCCAGATCCCGGTTGGTGGCGGCCACCACTCGAGTGTCTACGGTGCGGGGGGTTGGATCTCCCAATCGTTCGAAGGTGCGTTCTTCCACCAGTCGAAGGAGCTTGCCCTGGAGGTGCAGCGGAATCTCCCCCACTTCATCGAGGAACAGGGTCCCCTTGTGAGCGGCTTCCACCTTGCCAGGTTTGTCGGCGGTGGCTCCAGTAAATGCCCCTCGCATGTGGCCAAAGAGCTCTGATTCGAGGAGGGATTCTTTCAACGTCGAGCAGTCCACGGAGGCAAAGGGGCCGGAGCTACGATTGCTGGCGGTGTGGATGAGCCGAGCCAGCAGCGTCTTCCCGGTGCCGCTCTCCCCGGTGATAAGAACGGTAACGTCGCTGGCAGCGACCTGCCGGGCGACTTCGAGGAGGTGAAGAACTCGGGCGCTGTTGGTGTAGAAGTCCCCTTTGAAGGGAACTCCCTCCACTCGCTGCCGAAGCCCTGCGACTTCGGATTCCAGGCGGCGGACCCGCTCGATCTGTTCGACTCGGTGCCGCACCTGCTCTGGAGTGAAGGGCTTGGTCAAGTAGTCGAAGGCCCCTTCTTTCATGGCTTCCACGGCGGTGGCAATGGAGCCGTGTGCCGTGATGATGATGGACTCCACGTTCCTGTATTTGTCTCGCAGGATCCGCAACAGGTCGGTGCCGCTCATTCCGGGCAGTTGGAGGTCAACCAGCGCAACATCCACGGGTCCATCCTGAAGAATGGGAAGTGCGTCTTCTGCACACCCCGCGGCATAGACTTCGTGTCCATCCTCTTCGAGGAGAATTTGAAGAGTTCTTAAGATGTGTTTGTCGTCGTCGACGACCAGAATCCGGCTCATGATTCAACCCCCGGAGGACCTGGAATCCAGACTGTGAAGGTAGTTCCTGCGCCCACCTGACTGTCCACTTGAATGGTACCGCCGTGGGCTTCAACGATTTCCCGAACGATGGTGAGTCCCAGCCCGTGGGTGCCTGGCTGAGGCACGGGGTCAGCGGAGACAAAGGGAGTGAAGATGCGGTTGACAAGCTCCTTGGGCATTCCCTTTCCGGTATCCGACACGGTCACGAGGATGCCACCGTCGGCGTACTTCGTTGCGACCTCAATTTTGCCCCCTTCGCCGGTGTACCGAAGGGCGTTTCCCACGAGATTGGTGACAACCCAGGGGAACTTGACGGGGTCCACCAGGACATTGCACGCAGTGGGACCAGGATTGTGGTTGAGCTGGATGCGGCTTCTGGCAGCTTGTGCCTGAAGGGGCTTTAGTGCGCTTTGAAGGAGCCGGTTCAGCTCCACCGGGCGCTTGCACAGCGAGAAGTCGGGGCTGGCTCCTTTTGCTGCGTCCACAAGCTCGGTAATGAGGGCAGCCAGGGATTGGCAATCCTTGATGGCCATGTCGAGGAGCTCCGCCCGGCGAGGTGGGAGGTCGGTGAGCTTTTCCTTGAGCAGATTGACCGACATGGAGAGGGAAGTCATGGGTGTCTTTAGCTGATGTGACAGCATGGAGATGAAGCGATGTCTTGACTCTTCGAATCGCTTCTCCTCAGTGACATCCCAGAAAATAAGGAGGTACCCTTCGACTCGATGGGTTCCTTTGGAGACGGTCATGACCCTCGGTCTGTACACTCGAACACCGTCTTCCGTTGCCGAGCGAATCTCTCCCAGGTCTCTCTCTGCCTGGAATTCGCCCCCATCGAGCATCTCCAGAATGGAAGCGACGTCGTCAGGGGGGGACAGTTTGGAGAGGGACCGTCCCAGGGCGTCGTCTTCCGAGTCCAGACGAAGCAAGCGCCCTGCGATGGCATTCACGGCGAGGACATGGAGGTCCTGGTCCACGAGGATCATCCCTTCAAGGACTCGGTTCATCACGAGGGCCAACCTGGATTGTGCATTCTCGAGCTTTCGCAGTTGCTCGTCCTGGAATTGGGCCAGACGCTTGAGCATCTCCCCCATTTCACTTCGCAGTCGTTGGATTTCATCCGAGGGCGCCTCGTCCACGGGGGGCTCCGGAGCTGTTTTCACGGCTTCGTGGAGCTTGTCGGCGACTTCCAGAATCGGCCGT
>CALFHQ010000321.1 GCA_937876385.1 uncultured Pseudomonadota bacterium | reverse complement strand
GGACCCCTCAAAACCCACGTCCAAATTGGGAACGGAGGGCCATCCAGAAGAGCGCCCTTGATCGCCGGACAAAGAGGACTGGACGGAGAATTTCTACGGATGGATCCGTTGAAACTCCTCGAGGAATCGCCCGGCCATCTCCATGCGCTCCACCTGATCCAGAGCAAAGGAGGGGGCAATACGTCTGGACATCCACCACCCTTCGGGCGTATCGGGAGTCAGAACTCTATGCCAGAAGAAAGCGTCCCATGCCTCTCCGTAAACAACATTCAGTTCAAATTGCAGTTGGCCCAGGAAGGGGTTGCCTGTGCAATCAAACCCTGGACTGTTTGCGGAAACGAAATACTTGTCCATGGGGAGTTCCTTCAACCCATCAGCCATCGCCGAGGGTTCAGCGGGAACCGACTGCTCCATGATGCCGTAGAAGATCTTACTACCCGGCCCGTAGGCTGACGTGACCGAATACACATCTCCAGCGGTAACTTCATACTCCAGGTCGAGGTGGCTCGACACGCTCCACCCCGTCTTTGCGGTGTGCGCTGATCCCATGTGGGCATAGACAATGGTGTTGTCGTCCGGAATTGCGGCAGCGAAGTTGTACTTCAGCAAGACCTCTCGAAGCGCCATGGCTTCCATCATTTCCTGCTGCCCTTGCCCCGTCTGCCCCGCCATCATGAAGTCCTGAGACAGGAAGATGGCCCCCATCCAGAGGCCGTAGACCAACATTTCCACTTTCGTGCAATCCTCCTCGGAGAGTTCCTGACAGATGGTATCGATATTGGCCACAAAGTTGTCGTAGTATGCTTCACATTCGTCGACGTAGGCAGTTTCAATGCCAAACATTCCGTAGGAATCGTAGCTCCTGGGGCCTGGCATTGTGTCCAGAAGGAGTTCCTTTGCCTCAACGTCGGACCACTCATCTGCTATCTCTTCAAGTTGCTCGTTCACCCAAGAGAGGCGTTGCGGTGTATCTACGCCGACAACCGTGATTTCGTACCCCTCTTCCACCAACATCCTGGCCTTCTCCGGAAGGGCCTTCCTGAACATGTTCTCACTGTACTGGTCCCACATATCTGCTGCGATGGTAGTTCCAGGTCCAGAATCTCCCGTCGCCAAGTATTCGTTCAAGCCAGCAGTCGTATCCATCCCGATTTCCATCACGAGGACGTTCACCCCCATTTCGCGCACCAGAAACTCAAAGAGTGCAGCGCTCGCTTGGCCGATTTCGACTGACCCGTGGGTCTCTCCCAGGAAGAACACCTGCTTTCCCTGAAACGCCCGGCCGAAGACTCCGAAATCCCAAGTTTCGTTTCCGTTGTCGTTACACCTCAAGGCGATAGCATTCTCGTTGGAGAACTGCGCCATCCCCGCAGCCCCGGAGGGCGCGGGTCCTTCAACTTCGCACTGAGCCAATTGCGGCTGCTGACCGCAAGCAAACTCTGTTGTCACCTCATCGTCCACATCTGGAGAGGTCTCGCTGTCAGGAAGGAACACCTCTTCAGCCAAATCATCGACAGCATCAGGGACAACGTCACCCGTCCAGGAGTCCTTCGACGCCGTGTCCAGGTTTCCATCGAGGTCCGCCCCGACGACATCCGTGAAACCGGAATCTTCAGCGACGTCCCAGGAAGAGAGGTCTTCTGCTGGACCAGCATTCTCACCGGAGCACGCCGAGACACCAACGATGAACGACAAACAGACGAGACTCACAGACAATCTTCGGCTCACGCTCCACCTCCGTCCTGCAGTTCAACACAAAGAAAAACAGGTATCTTTGGAGAGAATCCCTGTTTCTACGAAACAAATTCCCTCCCTTCGCCGGCAAGGCCCTCTCGTTCTCAAACCAAACGGAGACGCACACCCTTGCGGTTTTCGACGGCCTCTCTGGCCAGTTTGTCGACCAATTCGTTTTCGTCAACTCCCGAATGGCCCTTCACTTTGTGAAACTTGAGCCCCGGAAAGAGAGAGACGATGTCCCTAAGCTCTGCAACGAGTTCCGTGTTTTCTTTGGCCTTCCACCCCTTCGTAAGTAGGCCGATCACGTAGGTTGAATCCGAATGCAGATCAATCCGAACGTGCCTATTCTTCATCGACTCAAGAGCAATCTTCACAGCCGTCAATTCGGCGATGTTGTTCGTGGCCACTCCGAGGTATTGCGAAACAAGGAGCTTCTTCTCCCCGAACTGAAGTGTGGCTGCCGCTGCCGCCGGACCGGGATTGCCGCTGCAGGCGCCGTCAGTGTATATGACTACCGAAGGGTCTGTGTTGCTGGAGTTTTCACGTGTCACGATTTCACCATCGCTTCTTTGAGTGCGCCCACCACATAGGCCACGTCTTCGTCGGACATGGAGGGAAACAGGGGAACGGAGAGTCCCTGTTCGTAATACTCGTGTGCCCGAGGCGTCGTCGCTGCCTGCTCGGGAAAATGGGTTCTGTAGTAGGGGTGCTCGTTCACCGGGATGTAGTGCACCTGGGTCAAAATCCCTCTATCCTTGAGGTACTGCATCATCTCAGCCCGACCTCGACCGGCGGCGGTGAAATCGATACGTGCTATGGCAAGGTGGTAGGAGGAACGAACCTCTGGACGTTCTTCCTGAAAGCCGAGGAACGGCCCTTCTGGCGGGAGAAGTTCCCTATACAGAGCCATCAACTCCCTGCGGCGACGGACAAATGTGTCGAGCTTCTTCAATTGCGAAAGCCCCAAAGCAGAGTGGATATCGCTGAGTCGGTAGTTGTAACCCAGTTCGTGCATCTCGTACCACCACGGCCCGGGATTCTGCTCCATCTGGTCTAGTTTACGGCGCGTGCCGTGGTTGCGGAACATGGTCAAACGTTCAAAGATTGCCTCGTCGTTGGTTGTCACCATGCCACCCTCCCCAGTCGCAATGTGCTTGACTGGGTGAAAGGAGAATATGGTGGCGTCGCTATTGTGGCAGTTCCCCACGGGACCATCCGGACCCACGGCCCCCAGCGCGTGCGCAGCATCCTCCACGACGAAGAGCCCATGCCGGTCCGCTACCCTTTTGACCGCACGCATATCAGCCGGATGGCCACCAAAATGGACCGGCGCAATCCCTCGGGTCTCCTCGCCCACCAGCGTTTCAAGTTGGTCAACATCCAGACACAAATTGCCTGGAGAGATGTCTGCAAACCTGGGCGCCCCCCCTAGATAGCAGGCGGCATTTGCTGTCGCCAGGAAAGTATTGGAAGGGACTATCACCTCCCCTCCCTTCCCCAATCCCATGGAGAAATAGGCGCCGTGCAATGCGGCCGTACCGTTGGAATAGGCCACAGCAAATCGGGCCCCCACCTTGTCAGCGAACGCCTCCTCAAAACGGCAGACAGCCGGGCCAGTGGTCAACCAATCCGAACGCAGCACTTCGGATACAGCGCGAATATCATCTTCGTCAATGACTTGACGGGAGTACGGGAGGATTTTTTTCAACTTCGCTTCCTCACTCGGATGAGTTCCTGGATTGCAGAAACAACTCGATACTTGCCTTCGCCATCCACAAGTGCGTGTGCACCATCGGCGAGGCGCTGACGCTCTCGACGGCTTCTCATCAATTTCAAAATGGACTCTTGGAAGGCCCTCCGTTCCACGTCCGCGTAGAACCCAAGGCTCCAAGCAGCACCAACTCGGTGGAGTTCGTCGGCCACAGGGCGTTGATTGTCCGCAATTGCCACGGTCACAAAGGCCTTCCCTAGAAACGCCAATTCCCAACAGGTCGTTCCTGCTGCGGACAAGACAAGGTCAGCGGCAACAAAAAGCGGCAACACGCTGTGAGGCTTCAAGACGACATCAAATAGATGCTCCGGCTGGGAACGGAGGGCCCTTTGCGCACCCGAGTAGCCCGGTCCCAGAACGTAGGTCACCGGCACATTCAGCTTCATTTCCGCCAGCCACTCCATGACCGTGGAGGTGAAGTCCGGGGGATCGCTCCCACCCATGGTAACAAGAATGCGATTCACAGCCGGTCCCACCCAAGGAGCCTCCGGCCTGGCATGAAGGAACTCGTTTCGGATGAGAGCAAAATCCGGTCCCAAGAGGAACCGGGTTCCCTCAGGCGCTTGGTATTGTTCCACTTTCGCGTGAAGATTGGAGTTAACAACAAGGTCGGCTACGAAGCGGGCTCCGCTCAAGTCATCGATACAAACCAGAACAGCTCCGGTTTCGTCGACGATTCGCTGTTGATATGAGTCGTCCACAAAATAACCGTCAGTGACAACCACCGCAGCGTCTCGAGAGACCATCGCGGTGAACGCAACATCCTCTTCGGGGGTAGCATCTTCGACGAGGACGGACAACTCGTAGCCGGCTGATGCAATGAGGTCAGCGCCCCCAGGCTCATGGGAACGGGTAACGAAAGAGACCTGGAATCCAGCTCGCACCAGAAGTTGTGCCAGGGTCAGACATCGAACGACATGCCCCATCCCTCGCCGAGAACTACCGTCGCAACGGAATACGACCTTCTGATTTGGGAGAGGCGCTCTCATGACTCAATCCGTGCGACCCGACTCGTATGCGTCAATCTGGTCCGAGATCATCTCGAGGAGTTCTGTTTGAGAGAGCCACTGAGAGTTGGAACCCGACGAGTACACGAAGCCCTCGGGAAGTTCCTTTGAGCCCTCCCGATTCCCCTTCCAATCCCACATTTCCGGGTAGATAACAAACCGATCATCAAACTCGAGGGCGTGTCGGGCATCATCCTCAGGGATGAGCACCTCGTGGATTTTCTCCCCCGGTCGGATCCCGACGACCCTCTGCGGCACACCTGGTGCCATCGCATCGGCCAAGTCCTTAACGCTCATAGAAGGAAGCTTCGGGACAAATAGTTCGCCTCCCGCCATTGTCTCCAAGCATTCCAGGACAAACCGGGCGCCACGCTCCAAAGTAATCCAAAATCGAGTCATTCTCTCATCCGTGATTGGGATCTCCCCCTTGTCTCGTTGGCGCAAGAAAAAGGGAACGACGCTCCCACGACTGCCGACGACATTCCCATACCGCACCACAGAAAAGGAACAGGCTCGTCCTCCGGCGTACGCGTTGGCAGCGACAAAGAGCTTGTCGGAGCAGAGCTTGGTGGCACCATAGAGGTTGATCGGGTTTGCCGCTTTATCGGTGGATAGGGCGATAACCTTCTTCACACCAGCGTCGATGGATCCTTCGATGACGTTCTGGGCACCCAGAACGTTCGTCCGAATGGCTTCAATCGGATTGTATTCGGCGGCCGGAACCTGCTTCATCGCAGCCGCGTGAATGACGTAGTCGACATTCCAGAGGGCCCGTTGGAGCCTTTCTCTGTCTCTGACATCACCGATGAACCACCGCACATTCTTCTGAGGGAACTTCTGCTGCAATTCAAACTGTTTCAACTCATCTCGGCTGAAAACAATGACCTTGTTCGGCTTGTGCTCGGCGAGAAGAATTTCCATGCACTTCTTTCCAAAAGAACCGGTTCCACCCGTGATCAGGATGTTCTTACCATCCAGAAACATAGTCACCCTCCGATTTGAGTCGAAGGCAATCATAGCGCGGGTGGTTCCAGGTAGCAAGATTGAGAGCGGCCCAAGCAAGGAACGGAGGGAGGGTTTGCGGGTTCGCAGGAGGCGAAGGAGGCCCAAGGCTGGTAAGATTATCCAAAGCTGAGGGAGCGAAAACTCGGGACTTGGAACAGTCAAGATTGGGTCCAAGAATTGGGAACGGAGGGCGGCCTGACAGAGGGTGCGAGGAGGGCCCAAAATGGGAACGGAGGGTGGCCTGACAGAGGGTGCAAGGGAGCGAAGAACCGAGGGGGGACGACTCGGAACGGAGGGCTTAGAACCGGAGTCCCACGGAAGAAAACGAAGGGGTCCAGGACCTTGTCAGCCAACAGCCTGACGGCCCCTACCAGGCACCGGATTCTTCCCTTGCATTACCATTTCGAAGCCCCTATGCTCGTGTCGAATTTTGCTCCAGGAGGTCCACAGGTGAAGACAATCATTGAGCCGTTCAAGATCAAGATGGTGGAACCCATAAAGATGACCACCCGAGAACAAAGGAACAACATCGTGCTGGCAGCGGGGCACAACCCCTTTCTGATTAGAGCCGAGGACGTTCTCATCGACTTGTTGACGGACAGTGGCACCTCCAGCATGAGTGACCGCCAGTGGGCAGAATTGATGATGGGAGACGAGTCATACGCAGGAAGTCGTTCCTACTTCAAGTTTGAAGAGACCATTCGCGACATCACCGGGTACGAGTACATCATCCCAACACATCAGGGTCGGGCTGCGGAGAGAATTCTCTTCTCAATCACGACAAAAGAGGGAGACATCATCCCCAACAACACGCACTTCGATACAACCCGGGCCAACATCGAGTACAACAAGGCGCTTGCCTTGGACCTGGTCACAGCCGAGGGGCGAGACCCAGAGACGCGATTGCCGTTCAAAGGGAACATCGACATTGAGGCAGTGGGGAAACTGCTCGAGGGGACTTCTCTGTCAAGGATTCCCATGGGAATGATGACGGTAACCAACAACGCTTCTGGTGGTCAGCCGGTCTCCATGGCCAACATACGAGCCATGTCGGAACTTCTACACAGTAAGGGAATCCCCTTCATCTTTGATGCCTGCAGATTTGCGGAGAACTGCTATTTCATCAAGACACGGGAACCCGGATACGAAGACAAATCCTTGAAGGATATCGCCCGTGAAATGTTCTCTTACGGCGATGGTTGCACGATGAGTGCGAAGAAGGACGCCTTCGCCAACATGGGGGGATTCCTCGCGCTGAACAATAAGGAATGGGCCGACAAGGCAAAAACACTGCTCATTCTAACAGAGGGATTCTCAACATATGGTGGGCTGGCCGGACGTGACTTGGCTGCCATCGCCCAGGGACTCAAGGAGATCCTCGAGGAAGACTACATGCAGTACCGAGTTCGCTCCACAGCCTATCTGGGAGACAACCTGGAGAGAGTGGGTGTGCCGACCTTCGTTCCGGCAGGCGGCCACGCAATTTATATTGATGCCAAACGGATGCTTCCACATATCCCTCCCAAACACCTCCCCGGGCAAGCCCTCTGCGTGGAACTGTACTTGGAGGCTGGAATCCGCGCTGTGGAGATTGGGAGTGTGATGTTCGGCAAGACAGACGCTGAGACGGGAGACTTCGTTCCGGGACAGAACGAACTGGTACGCCTGGCGCTTCCTCGTAGAGTGTACACCCAGAGTCACATGGATTACATCATCGAGGCGCTGGAGAATCTCAGCAAGCGAAAGGACGAGATCCGAGGCATGCAATTCGACTACGAAGCTCCCATCCTCCGACACTTCACGTCGACCTTTTCGTGGGTGTAATCTTGCTCACCTGAGGGGAGGTTCTCGCCTATGCTGGCACTTATCACCAACGATGACGGAATCGGCTCTCCAGGTATTCTCGCACTGGAGGCGGCAGCACGGGAGGTATTCGACGAATGCATCATCGCTGCCCCAAAATCCCAGCAAAGCGCTGCAAGTCATGCCATCTCTCTGCGGCGAACGTTCGGTATCCGAGAGTTGGATTCAGAGCACTTCGCCATTGATGCGAAACCAGCGGACTGTGTCTTCGTTGCCCTGAGAGAGTTGCTCCCGAGACAGCCCGACTTCGTTTTGAGCGGCTGCAATCTGGGACCGAATCTCGGCTACGACACACTTTACTCCGGAACAGTCGCCGCAGCCAGAGAGGGGTTGATGTCCGGAATTCCCTCATTGGCTTTCTCGTTGGCTGTGACCTACGACGTACCCTTCGAGCAAATTGTTCCGTGGGTACGGAGGGTGCTTGAAGGTGCTCGGGACTTCGGGCTGCCACCTGAGACGATGCTGAATGTCAACGTCCCTTCTGAACAGATGTTTGGAGTACCGAAGGGATTCCGGTTCACGGGGCTGGGTCGGAGAGTATTTGACAACAGGACTGCCGTTTGGAAGGACCCGGGTGGAAGCCTTCACGGGTGGATCGGTGGACGAGAATTCACCTTTGAAGGTGACGAGAGTACGGACTGCTACTGGCTGAGTAGGGGCTACGTGACACTGAGTCCTTTGACATGGAATCTTGCCTGTGACACGATCACCGACCGGGATTCCTGGTTGAACCACATGAGCCGTGCGCCACTATTGGACAAGTAGCTGTTAGGAAAGCGGGAGGGTTTCCATGAACACAATTGAATCGAAGATCCGAGCTATTCCGGACTTTCCAAAGAAAGGGATTCTCTTTCGGGACATAACCCCCCTTTTGCAGGATCCAGAAGGCCTTAGGGAGACCATCCAGCAGTTGGTCGCCCCCTGGCGCGTGACACCTCCCAAATATGTGGCAGGAATCGAATCCAGAGGATTCCTCTTCGCCTCGGCCATCGCCTACGAATTGGGATGCGGTTGTGTTCTTATTCGGAAACCCGGGAAATTGCCTGGGAAGGTCCGAAGTGCCAGCTACGCTCTCGAGTACGGAGAGGACTCCATCGAGGTCCACGAAGATGCTGTGTCCGAAGGGGATCGGGTGCTCCTCGTCGACGACCTCCTCGCAACAGGCGGAACGATGGCTGCGGCTGCTGGACTCCTCAGAGAGTTGGGCGCCGATGTGGTCGAGCAACTGTTCGTGATCGAATTGGCAGCTCTGAAGGGACGTAGCAAACTCACCGGCTCCGTCCGAAGCCTTCTCCAGTACTAGGCAATTCACTCAGAGTTTGCGAAGCCAGACGCTCCTTCATCCTGACTCGCTGCCCACAGATTCGGCGTTAGCACCCAGCGAGCAATTGGGCCAGGAAAGCCAAGACGAAGAGAGAGATGCGGAACGGGGGGAGCGATGACTATTGGCACGTCGAAGACGAGATGGTGGAAGAAGCTCCATTGGCAGGTGCTCATTGGAATGGCGGTGGGCGCCACGGTGGGCCTCACTACTTCTGCCCAATGGGCCCCGTACTACTCCTGGGTCGGTGAGATCTTCCTGAAACTCCTGAAGATGGTCGTCGTTCCACTGGTTTTCAGTTCTATCGCTGCGGGAGTCATCAGCCTCGGGAACCCAAGAGAGGTGGGCAGGATAGGACTTGCGACAGTCCTCTACTACCTCATCACAAGTTCGCTTGCTATTGGCGCAGGCTTGCTGGTGGTGAATCTCTTCCAGCCAGGGGTGGGTCTTGATACAACCCTCTTAGCGGCCGGTGAAGCCCCGGAACCAGCGACTCTGACGGCCAGGGGACTCCTGTTCCGTTTGATTCCAGATAACCCACTTCACTCTTTCACGCTGTTTGGGACTGACGAGGAAGGAGCGGGATACGCGATGCTCGCCATTATCTTCTTCGGCGTCCTGTTCGGCCTCTCAACGGCCACCGTGGGCGGACGAACAAAGGAGACTCTCCTCGGAATTCTGGAGAGCATCTTCAAGGTAATGATGTCCATGACCCACGGCATCATCAAGCTGGCACCGCTCGGAGTTGCTGCCCTCGTTGCGGAAACGTTGTCAGAGACCGGCAGCCAAGTGTTCCTTCCCCTATTGGGCTACATGCTGACCGTCCTGGCGGGGCTGGGGATTCACTTCTTTTTGACCCTTCCAGCGATCCTGCTTCTCGTCGGAGGGTGGAATCCACTGACCTATTTCCACTACATGTCCTTTGCCCTGGCTACCGCTTTTTCCACGGCTTCCAGCAACGCCACACTGCCGACAACCCTTGAGTGTGTCGAGAAGAACGCCGGCATCGACAACTCGGTTTCGTCTTTTGTCATTCCTTTGGGTGCCACCGTGAACATGGACGGCACAGCACTCTATGAGTCTGTGGCAGCAATTTTCATTGCCAACATCTATGGCGTGCACCTTGACTTAACAGCCCAGTTACTCATCTTCGTCACGGCTCTGGTCACTTCGATCGGCGCCGCCGGGATCCCGCACTCGTCCATGGTGATGATGACGATCATCTTCAGGGCAGTGCATATTCCCATTGAAGGAATAGGACTCATTCTCGCCGTGGACCGCCTTCTGGACATGTGTCGAACAACAACCAACGTCTGGAGTGACGCCGTTGGGACCGCCGTCATCGACCGGTTCTACCACTGGCTGCATCGGCCTGCCTCCCCTCTGGGAGAGTTCCCTTCTGCTTGAGCTCCCTCTTCGAATCCAGGTGCCCACTCCCCGAATATTTCGACCTCCCTGGCACGCCCTTGCCCACGCCATCCCGACAAACGGCGCTGCCTGCGATGTCGACGGGCAAAAGTTCGTCATCAGTGTGCGATGCTCCCAGAACAATCCCAGCCATCCTTGCGAGAACACGAGGATGCCATGTTCGCTTGCGAAGGTGATGCGCCAGCAACCTGAGAAAATGCCGATTGCGCCCTGTGTACGCCAAGCTGCCGACACCTATCTTCTCCAATTCCTCTTTGGATGGATACCGCTTCTTGTTGAAATACTCGGCACTGAGTTTTCGGTATGCCCTCTGGCGAATCTTGTCAGTGAGACCGAGGTCGAGATACCATCGGGGTCTAGTCAAGTGCTTGGAATATTTGTTCGTCCTGCCGTAGGCGTAGAACGAGTAGCTGGAATATCTCCATTGGCCCGGATGGTCCACAAGTCCTGCTCTGACAGGATTGTAGTCGATGTAGAACATGACGCGCATTAGGGCTTCTTGATCTTCCACGAGGACTGTCTTGGGCCTCCCCGCTCCGACGGGGCCGACCCGGCTCAACACTCGGTTGATCTTCTGGGCAATGGACGAGTGGGCAGCACGGACCCATGCTGAGAAGGATTCGTTGGTCGCCAGAAGAGCCGCCGCAATGTGATAGTGATTGTCCATCAAACAGTAGGAATAGAGCGCTACCTTCCCTTGAGCCCTATGGAAGAAATTGAACAGCGAAGTCAGAAGGGCCGCCTTCCACAATTCCGTTCCGAAGAATCGTTGCTTCGCTACCGTTCGCCACATCCCGTGAAAAATCGATCGTGCAGGCAACACCTGCGACCTCGTAAGGGCCATTTGTTCCTCCTGGTTGTTGTCGGATTCCGAGAGACACGAAGCGAGGGCAGAGTTAATCCATCCCTCTATATGGTTAATCGAAAGGAGCGAGCATTTGTGCACCGACTTGTGCAAATATTCTTCAGGCGTCGCCACATTTTTCGGATCGAACGGCGGTCGAA